>CBFCWZ010000041.1:0-16316 GCA_965601935.1 uncultured Ilumatobacteraceae bacterium | reverse complement strand
CCGTCCGAGCGGTGTGTCGATCGGCTGCACCGACAGGCAGTTGCTCACATCGCCGCAGTCTCCGCACCCTTCGCAGATCCGATGGTTGATCGCCACCCTCTGCACTGGCGTCTCGAGCCGCCCCCTGCGCCGATCGCGTCGGACCTCGGCGGCACAACGCTGATCGTGCACGAGGACGGTCACACCCGGTGTGGCACGGAGATCCTGCTGTACGCCGACGATCTCGGTGCGGTCATGGACCTCGACCCCTCGGGGCAGGTCGACGTGGCGGTAGCGCTCGACGTCGTCGGTCGTGATCGCGATCTTGGCCACCCCCATGTGGTGCAGGACGCCACAGAGCTCGGGAACGTCGATCGCGAACGCCGCGTCCTGTCCACCGGTCATCGCGACGGTGCTGTTGTAGAGGAGCTTGAAGGTGACGTTCTTGCCCGCCCCGATGCAGTACTGGACGGCGAGCTGCCCCGAGTGGAAGTAGGTGCCGTCGCCGTAGTTCTGGAACAGGTGATCGGTTTCCACGAACGGCTCCATGCCCACCCACTGGGCACCCTCGTTCCCCATCGCCGTGATCCCGATGCCCTCCCCGACCCGTTCGGAGTCCATCAACAGGCTCATCCCGTGACAGCCCGTGCCGGCACCCACCACGGCGTCGTCGGGGACCTTCGTCCCCCAGTTGTGAGGGCACCCCGAACAGAAGAACGGCGTTCTGGTCACGCTCAGCGGGATGAGCTGCCGCGGGGCGTCATTCCGCTCGGGTGCGAGCCGGTCGTCGAGCCGCCGGGCCAGCCGCTCGCGCAGGCCCGGCAGGATCGCGTCGGCGTCCAGACGGCCCCACGACTGCATCAACATGCGCCCGTCCTCGTGGTTCTTGCCGACCACCCGCGGCTGGCCGGCGCCCCCGTAGAGGGCGTCCTTCACCAACCACTCGAGCGTCGGGTTCTTCTCCTCGATCACGACGATCTCCTCGAGGCCGTCGGCGAAGGTGCGAACGAGTTCGGCGTCGAACGGCACGGGCATCCGCAACTGGAGGATCCGGATGCCGGCGTCGGCGATCGCCTCGTGCCCGGAGAAGCCCAGCCGCCGGAGCGCGTCGAGCACCTCCACGTAGGTGAACCCGGTTGCGACGACGCCGACCCACGCGTCCCCCGGGTTCACGCTGATGCGGTTCAGTCCGTTCTCCACGCCGTAGCGCCGGGCGAGAGGAAGTCGTATCTCCCGGAACTCGCGCTCCACCTCGACCATCCGCTGGCCGAGGAACTGCGCCGACGGTGTGCACTCCCAGATCTTCCCGTCCACCTCGACGGTCGGGACGACCGGCGAATGCGGCAGGGTCGGCAGGTCGACGGTCCCCGACCCGTCGGCGATCGGTGCGACGATCTTCATCGACGACCAGAGCCCTGTCGCCCGCGACATCGCGACCGCGTGCAGGCCGAGTTCGAGACACTCCTGGATCGTGCCGGGGTAGAGGATCGGCATGTGCAGGTCGACGAGGGTGGCATCGGAGGACGACGGCATCGTCGACGACTTGCAGTCGGGGTCGTCGCCGACGAGCACCACCGCTCCCCCGCGAGCACTCGACCCGGCGAACACCCCGTGCCGAAGGGCGTCGCCGGCCCGGTCGAGGCCAGGTGCCTTGCCGTACCAGAACCCGACGACGCCGTCGTGGGTGGCATCCGGCCGGCCGGGTGCGAGCTGGGTACCCATGACCGCCGTCGCTCCGAGCTCCTCGTTCACGGCCGGCTGGTGGACGATCGGGAGGTCAGTGGTCATGGCGGCGGCGCGGGCGATCTCGAGGTCGAGACCTCCGAGCGGCGAGCCGGGGTAGCCGGACAGGAACGCCGCTGTGTTCAGGCCCGCCTGCCGGTCCCGCCGGAGTTGCTCGATCGGCAGCCGGGCCAACGCCTGCACCCCAGAGAGCAGCACCCTCCCCTCGGTTGCCTCGTAGCGGTCACTCAGCCGGTACCCGGCACCGATCACTGTCGACATCTCGACCCCCCTCGTCGTGGGCCCAGTCTCCCGCGCCGGCACGCTCCTGTCATGCGGCGAAACGCCACGACTCAGGCAGGGCATCTCGAACCACCGACGTATCGTGGCCCCGTGAGCACACGACCGTTCATGATCGGGGTTGCCGGCGGGAGCAGTTCCGGCAAGACCACGGTGTCCCGGCGGGTTCTCGAGCTGGCGGGGGACGACCAGCTCTCGCTGATCGAACTCGATTCGTACTACCTCGAACGCAGCGAGGAGCCGCTCGACGAGCGCAGGACGGTCAACTACGACCATCCTGATGCGTTCGACTGGGGCCTCCTCAACGACCACCTCGCCGCGCTGTCGGCCGGAGCCTCCGTCCCCGTTCCGGTCTACGACTACACCACCCACAACCGCAGCCGTGAGGTCCGGATGGTCGAGCCGGCCAAGATCGTCGTGGTCGACGGGATCCTCGTCCTGTGGGAGAGCACGCTCCGCACACGATTCGACCTGAAGATCTTCGTCGACACGGCCGCCGACATCCGGCTGATCCGTCGCATGCAGCGTGACGTCGCGGAGCGCGGGCGTACCCCGGAGTTCGTCATCGAGCAGTATCTCGACACCGTGCGTCCCGCCCACGAACGGTTCGTCGAACCGAGCAAGCGCCACGCCGACGTCATCATCCCCGAGGGCGGGGAGAACCGTCCCGCGATCGATGTACTGCTGGCCCGGGTCAAGGAACTGGTGGCCGATGGGCCCGACTCGACCGAGTATCGGTGAACCTGCACCTGAGGTCGATCTCTGGTCGACATCGGGCGACCGGTGGAGGCTGAGCGACCGTCGGGGAGGTCCGGTGGCACTGATCTTCCACCGCCACCTGCATTGACTTCCGTGCCTCGAGCACGTGCTCGCCGTGCGCGATCACATCGACCGGCTCGCGGACTCGACCGGCGCGGTCGCCGACATCGCCGTCGTCACGTTCACGACACACGAGTTCGCCCTCCGCTACCGCGACCACCACGGCCTCCCGTTCCCGTTGCTGGTCGACCCCGACCGCGCCGCGTACCAGGCCTACGGACTCGAGCGGGGCTCCGTCGGCCGCGTCTGGGGTTGGCGCGCCCTGAAGCGCTACGGGGAGATCGTTCGCTCCTCCGGCGTCGCGAACCTGCGGGCGCCGAGGGAGGACACCCTGCAGCTCGGCGGCGACTTCGTCGTCGATGCCGCTGGACGTCTCGCCTGGGGCTTCTGGGGCGACGGCCCCGACGACCGCCCGTCCGTCGACGATCTGGCGGTGACGGTCTCCCGGCTCAGCTGAGCGGCGGCAGCCGGTACGCCGCGGCCGCCGGCTTGAGCGGCCGGGCATACCAGAGGGGTCGGCGCAGCTCACCGTCCGGCGGGCGGGTCTTGGAGAGCCAGTCGAGGTAGGCCTGGCGCGACTTCTCGGTGTCGACCACCACGTCGCCGTACTCGTCGCCCGACTCCGCCGGGCCCACGCGCACCCTCTGGTGCCAGCACTGCATCCCCGAGATGGGGTCGGGCTGGACGCAGAACGTGGCGTTCTGGTGCACGCCGGTGTCCTTCCACCAGATGCGGCCGGTGTCGGGGTCGGAGGACTCGTAGGGCTCGTTGCCGTGCTCGCGTGTGAGCTTCCACGTGGAACCGTCGTTGGCGATGCTGGCCTTGCCGGCACCGAAGCTGCGGGCCGCCTCTTCCTCGAGCCGCCATCGGCCCATGTGGTGGGAGGCAGCCACGACACCTGGCCGGATGCCCTCGGTGCGCCAGGCAACGATCACGAAGTGACCGATCCGGGTGGACACCCGCACCAGGCCGCCCTCGTCGATGCCGAGCTTCTCGGCGTCCTCGGGATGGATCCAGAGTGGGTGCCGGTGGCTGATCTCGTTGAGCCACTTCGAGTTGGCCGACCGCGTGTGGATGAGGGTCGGGATGCGGAAGGTGGGGAGCAGGATCCGCTCGTCGCCGGCGATGTCCATGTCCTCCCAGTGCACGTGGGACGGGATCCACTTCGGTGTGGCGTACTCGGGCCAGCCCCAGTCGGCCAGCGAGGTGGAGAACAGCTCCAGCTTCTTCGACGGTGTCGGGAAGCCCTCCCGCGCCACCCCGTCGACGTCGACGGCCGGCGATCCGTCGCCGAGCGGCGACAGGGTGAGGTCGTCGAGCGTCGCCATGTCGCCGTCCCACGCGCCAGGTGTTCCCGCGACCCGGTAGACGCCCTCGTCGTCGACGGCCAAGCCCTCCAGGCCGTTGGGGTCGACCTCTCGCTCGTAGGGCTCGTAGGGGTCGGTGGGCACGGCGAACGCGGCCCGGTCGCGCATGTACTCGAGCGGGGTCTGTCCCGCCTCGGCCGCTGCATCGGCGAGGCCCGGCACGTTCTCGGCGAACATGCCGCCGTAGTACTCGTCGATTCCGATCGGCTCTCCCGGGTTCTCGGCGCTCTCGAACCACTGCCGGATGCCGAGCGAACCGTCGGGGTCGATGCGCCACGACAGCTCGATCCAGAACTCGTTCTCCTCGCTCACCTCGCCGGGGTTGTGGTCACGGCTGAGCGTCCCGTCGATCGAGCCGCCCTCGCGCTCGGCCTTGATCTCGGCGTAGCGGCGGAACACCGACTGGCGGAAGCCGATCCATCGCCCCGCGTGGGTCTCGTAGCTGTGCACGTCGTGGCGCTCGCCCGCCACACCCATCGGCAGGACGTAGTCGGCGAACCACGCCGTCTCCGACCAGGTCGGCGTGAGAGCGACATGGCAGCGGACCTTCTCTTCATCGGTCAACGCCTCGAGCCAGGTGAACCCGTCGGGGTTCGTCCAGATCGGGTTGTAGACGCGGGAGAAGTAGACCTCGAGGCTGCCCCTTCCCTCCTTGAGGAAGTGGGGCAGCAGGATCGACATCTCGTGGTACGCGAGCGGGTACTCCCGTGGCCACTCCAGCTCGTTCCAGCGAGTGTTGCCGGGCGCGCCGATCACCGGCTTGGGGACGAACTTGTTCATCCCGTTGCCGGACGTGCCGCCCTTCGTGGCGACCGAACCGGTGAGCACGTTGAGGAAGAACAGGCAGCGCGCCACCTGCCACCCGCCGAGGTTGCCGGCGCCGGCGGCGCGCCAGTTGTGGGAGGCGAACTTCGTCGGGTGGGCGCCGATCAGCTCGGCGATCTCGCGGATCGTGGCCGCGTCGATCCCTGTCTTCTGCTCCGCGGACTCCGGGGTGTACTCGGCGTACTCGTCGAGCAGTGCCGTACGCATCGACTCCCACTCGACCGGCAGGTCGGGGCGGGTGCGCCGGAGATAGGTCTCCCAGTTCGTCCACCGCTGCACGAACGATTCGTTCCAGGTCCCGTCGAGCACGAGGAGGCGGGCGATCGCCAGCAGCAGGTAGGCCTCGGTACCGGGCCACGCGGGCAGCCACCAGTCGGCTTTCGAGCCGGTGTTCGACAGGCGCGGGTCGACACAGATGATCTTCGCCCCCTTGGCCTGGGCCTCGATGATCCGCTGGGCGTGCGGGTTGAAGTAGTGGCCGGCCTCGAGGTGCGACGAGATGAGGAAGATCACCTCGGCGTTGGCGAAATCGGAGCTGGGCCGGTCGTGACCCATCCACGACTGGTAGCCGATGCGGGCATTCGAGGAGCAGATGTTGGTGTGGCTGTTGTGCCCGTCGACGCCCCACGCCTTGAGCACCCGCTCGGTGTAACCGTCCTCGCCGGGCCGGCCGACGTGGTACATGATCTCGTTGTGGCGGTCCTCCTGGATCGCCGTCCTGATGCGTTCCCCGATCTCGTCGAGAGCCTGGTCCCACGAGATGCGCTCCCACTTCCCCGAGCCGCGCTCCCCTGCCCGCTTCATCGGGTACAGGACGCGCTCGGGGTCGTGGACCTGGTTGACCGTGGCGGGGCCCTTGGCGCAGTTGCGCCCGCGGCTTCCCGGGTGTTCGGGGTTCCCCTCGAACCGCACGAGTTCGTCGGTGTCGCGGTCGAAGTAGGCGACGAGCCCGCAGCCCGCCTCGCAGTTGAAGCAGGTGGTGGGGACGAGGGTGTAGTTGCGCTCGACCTTGTCGGGCCACGCCTTGGCGTCGAGTTCGGTCCACTCGTGCCAGCGGTCGAACGGTGGGTACTTCTGCAGATCGGTCATCGGATTGTCGTTCCCCTCATGACAGTGGGACGGATTGGCCGGCGCGGACGAACGCCGTCTCGGACATGTAGATGCCGGCGATCGCGGCGAGCCCGGCGAGGGCGGCGAGCCACGTTCCGCTCGCATCCGTGGCCAGGGCGACGATGAGGGCGGTGGCGGGAGTCAGCATCCCGATGACGACTCCACCCCAGAAGAGCACCGCGTGACCGCCCTGGGTCATCGCGTGGACGGCCATCTCCACGGGGCGGCTGCCCTGCGCCGTGAGTTCGACGGCGGTCAGGAAACCGATCGCAGCGATCCCACCGAGCATCGACCACTGCACTGCCTCGGGTGAGCGAACCGTCATGAACACGTCGGCGACGGCGTAGGCGGCTGCTCCGGCCACCACTGCACGGGCGAGCAGGAGAGGAAGCAACAGCGGCGTCTGCCAGAGGTCGCGGCCCTCGCACTGGGCGAACAGGAACGCCGTGTATCCAGCGGTTGCCGCTCCGAGCAGGGCCACGGGCACGGCCAGGACCTGCACGCCCCGGTCGATCTCGAAGATGCCGGCGACGAACCAGGCCGCGCTCCCGAGGGCGAACAGCCCGAGCACGTAGGCGCCCTTCACCAGCCACGACGACCAGTTCGATCTGGTGAGGAGATACATGAAGCGGCGGGGCTGCTTGAGGTCGCCCACGAGGAGGACGGCGGTGAGAGCGAGGAAGACGCCCGCCACCATCGGCGGCATGATCCCGACGCCGCCGTCGTCGTCGGCGTGGCCGAGGAGCACCATCAGCGCCGCCATGATCATGACTCCCCCGGCGATCGCCTTCGTGACGAGGTAGCCGGAGACCATGCGATCCCAGGTGGAGGGATGGGCGGTGGTGTAGGTGGTGCGGGCGACGATGCCCGGGTCGACGTCGGCCGGAGTCGGCGGCGTGGGATGGCCGGGCGTGGTCTCGGCCCAGATCATCCCGTCGGGCGCGATGGCCGTGCGCGTGGGGTCGAGCGACGCCTGGTCGGCGCCGCGGTAGTACACCTTCGGCTTCGTGTTCTGCTCGGGGGCGCGCACCGCGACGTCGTCACGGGCGATGATCTGTGTGGCCGGGTTGTCGGGGTCGTCGAGGTCGGCCACCTTGATCGCCTCGGTCGGGCACACGACGACACACGACGGGGCCAGACCCACCTCGACACGGTGGTTGCAGAAGTTGCACTTGTTGGCGGTGTTGGTCGCCGGGTTGATGTACAGCGCGTCATACGGGCAGGCGTTCATGCACGCCTTGCAGCCGATGCAGTTGTCGTCCTGGAAGTCGACCACACCGTTGTCGGCACGGAACAGTGCCGACGTGGGGCAGATCGTCATACACGGAGCGTCGTCGCACTGGTTGCAGCGCATCACGCTGAAGTGTCGGCTCGCGTGGGGGAACGTGCCGGTCTCGACGTACTTCACCCACGTGCGGTTCACCCCGAGCGGCACGTCGTGTTCGCTCTTGCAGGCCACGGTGCAGGCGTGACACCCGATGCATGAATCACTGTCGAGCACGAATCCGAGTCGTGTCATTGTGCCGGTCCCTTCCCTTCGGATTTGTCCGGTCTTTCGATCATAGATCGAACGGCGATCCCGCGTCGCCCTCGGGCCGGCCGGGTAGTTTCTGTTCGGTCCCCTCAACGTGCGGAGGTCGACGATGTCGATGGTCAACGAGAACGAACAGAAGAACCCATTCGAGAAAGGCGACACCCAGCTCAACTGGCGGGTCATCGTCGGGCTCGTCGTCCTGGTGCTCTCGATCATCTTCATCCTCCAGAACACCGAGGAGGTCAACATCGACTTCCTCTTCTTCGACTTCAAGGTCGGGATGTGGTTCGGCCTGCTGCTCGCCTTCGTCCTCGGGGCCATCGTCGGCTGGGGCCTCCACCTGGCCTGGCGCCGCCGGAAGAAGAACCGGGCCGCCGAGAAGGCCAAGAACAAGAAGAAGTGACGCGCGTGATGCCGACGGCTCGCGCCTCTTCACGACGAGCATCTTTCTCGCAGCTGTCGGCTCGCTCGCCGGCGCATTGGTCGTCGCGTGGGCCGCTCGCCGGCTTCTCGGCGCACAAAGAGTGTCCACCGGACGCACCCTCCTCGCCGCCGTGTTGGGGCTCGCGCTCGGCTGGGCCGTCGGGCTCCTGCTCGACCGGAACTCCGACATCACCACGGACGACGCGGTGGTCACCGGCACGGTACTTGCCCTGTTGTTCACGATGATCGTCGTCATCGGCTTCGAGCTGGCATCCGCGCCCAGCCGGCCCGGCTCGCGCGATGCACGGTCGAACCCGGTCACAGCCGTTCGCAACTCCTGGAACGACACCCGCCGTGCCAGCGAGATCGTCGACATCGCACGACGGAGCGGGTTGTTCACGTCCGCCACCCGCGTCTTCTCGGACGACTCCGATCACCGAGCGGAGGTGGAGTGCGGCCGCAGCCTCCGACTCACACTCGAGGAACTCGGCGGCGTGTACGTGAAGTTGGGTCAGATCCTGTCGACCCGGCCCGACGTTCTTCCCCCGGCCGCGCTCGAGGAGCTGTCTCGCCTCCAGGGGGACGTCGCCCCTACTCCCCGTGACGTGATGGCACCCCACCTCGAGTCAGCACTCCGGCGGCCCGTTCTCGAGGTGTTCTCCGAGTTCGACTGGGACCCGATCGGGTCAGCGTCGATCGGCAAGGTGTACCGCGCCAGGTTGCGCAGCGGCGAACAGGTGGTGGTGAAGGTGCGCCGCCCCGGCGTGGCCGAAACGATCGAGCGCGATCTCGGAGTGATCATGAGGGTGGCCGAGACCTTGGAGCGGCGAGCCGAATTCGCTCGCACCTACGGCACCGTCTCATTCGCCCGCGGTTTCGCCACGACGATGCGGAGCGAACTCGACGACGGCCACGAGGTGGCCGGCGACCTGTTCCAGGCACAACTGGGGGCGATGGTCGAGGGTGGCGAGTTCCACGCCGACCCGCATCCCGGAAACGTCATCGTGATGGGCCCCGGACAACTCGGCCTCATCGACTTCGGTTCCACAGGTCGACTCGACGCCTTCGAGCGCGGGGCGGTCACCGACATCCTCACCGCCCTCCAGATGCGCGATCCGACGCTCCTGCGCGAGGCCATCACGCAGGTCGCCGTCATCCCCGACGACACATCGCCCGAGGCTCTCGAGCGGTCGCTCGCCCGTCTCCTGGCCGATCGCCTCGCCCCCGGGATGGAGCCCACGCCCGAGCTCATCACCGACTTCCGGCCGTACGAGATGCTCGGGCTGCTCGGCCTGGTGATGGGGTCCGTCCTGCTCATGCGGGTGGTCCTCGAGGCCCTCGAGCCCGACCCGTGAGCGGTCGCGCACCCCAGGCCGCGTGGGCGTTCCTGACCCGCATCGGTGAGTCCGACTGCGAGGAGTTCCACGGAGGGTTGCTGGCGCAACCCGTCAACGCGCTGACGAGCTTCGCCTACAGCGTCGTCGGCGTCGTCGTCGTCGTGCTGGCGCTCCGGTGGGACCGGTGGCGGGCGCGCACCGTCATCTACGGCCTGTGCCTCGTGGGCACCGGGCTGGGGAGCGTGGTGTTCCACGGACCGCAGTGGGAGGGGTCACGGTTCCTCCACGACTTCCCGATCGTGTTGGTGATCCTGCTGATCGCCCTCCACGACCTGAGCCTGATCGTCCCGCGCTTCAACCGGGTTCCCGTCGCCTTCGTGGTGGTCGGGGCCCTCCTCACCACCGTGTCGGCACTGCTCCCCGGTGCTGCGAGCATTGCCACGGGCGTCCTCGCCATCTGCGCGGTGCTCGCCGAGATCGTGGTCTACCGGAGGCACCTGCGTGACGGCGGCACCAGCCGCGAGCGCCGGCTCCTCGCCGCCATCGTCGGGTTGGCCGCGGTGGCCGGGGGGTTCTACCTGCTCGGCCGCACCGGCAGCCCGGCCTGTGACGCCGACAGCGAGCTCCAGTTCCACGGGTTGTGGCATGTGGTCTCGGCGGTCGCGTTCGGTCTGTGGTGGTGGCTGGCGCTGGCGGAACGTGCGCCGCGCACAGGGCCGGCCCTCACCGATGACGTGAGGAGCGATGGGTAACGTTCGAACGTGACCTCGTCGACACCGGCGACGCGGCGGGACCGCGTCATCGCCAAGATCGTCGGCTTCCTCGCCCGCGCCTTCTACCGGCGGATCGACGTCTACTGGACCGAACCAGCCCGCTCCGGGCCCGTCCTTTCGGTCGCCAACCATTTCGGCGGCCTGGCCGACGCGATCGTCGTCCTCGACACGCTCCCCCGGCACCCACGGATCATCGCCCGCGACGTGATCTGGAAGATCCCACTCGTCGGAATGCTGATGAACTGGGTCGGCGCACTCCCGGTCCACAAGTCCGAGGACCGCGGCGACATGAGCGCCAACGACCAGATGTTCTCCTCGTGCTACGAGGGCCTCCGGCAGGGCGACCAGCTGCACATCTTCCCGGAGGGCGTCACGCGCAACGAGCCCTCGATCGCCCGCGTCAGGACCGGCGCCGCGCGCATCGTGCTCGGGGCGCGGGCCAGCGGGGTCCGCGGCATCACGATCCAGCCCCTCGGGATCCACTACGAGGACAAGGCGGCCCTGCGCAGCCGGATCGTCGTGCAGGGCGGCCGCACGATCGATGTCGACGGCTTCGCCGCCCCCTTGGAGGTCGACGGACGGGTCGTCACGGCCGACGACCGCGACGCCGTCGCTGCGCTCACCGCCCTGATCGATGCCGAACTTCGGCGAGCCGCGCCCGACTACGAGGACTGGGGCGAGGCCCGGGATCTCACCGAAGCCGCAGAGATCACGGTGCGTGCGGAACTCGAGTCCGGCGATCTGGTCGTGCCGATCGCCCTGCGCGATCGGCTCGCCAACGCCCTCGCCGTGCGGCCCGCCGCGCAACGTGCACGGATCCGATCCGCCGTCGCCGACTATCGGGCCGATCTCGACGGGGTCGGCCTCACCGACGCCGAGTTCACCCGCCAACTCACCGCCGGGCGTTTCGCCGTTCGTCTCACCGGGCAGATCCTGCTCGGCGTGCTCCTGCTTCCCTTCGCCGTCGTCGGCGCCGGAATCAACCTCGTCCCGTTCCTCATCGTCAAGGCGGTCGGGCTGCTCCGTGTCGCTCCGTCGATGATGTCGACGATCAAGCCGATCGTGGCGATGGTCGCGTTCGGTGTCACATGGGGCATCCAACTGTGGCGCATCGGCGAGGAATGGGGGGTCGGAGGGGTGGCCGCCGGTGTCGTTCTGCTGCCCGTCTATGCCGCCGCCGTCGTGTTCGTGTTCGACCGGGCGGTGATGATGTGGCGGCTCTTCCGCCGCTGGCGGGCGACCCGCAAGTCGCGCGGCATCACCGACGAACTGGCGGCCCACCGCACCGCCGTCTTCGAGGCGACCGTGGCGGCATGAGCGAAGGAACCTGGCTCTTCATCGTCGGAGTGGTGCCGCTCGTCGTCGCGCTCGTCCTCGCCCTGTACGAGGTGCTGCGCCGGAGCGACCTGGCGGTGCCGCGCAAGGTCCTGTGGGTGGCCCTCCTCCTCGTCGTGCCACCGATCGGGCTCGGGCTGTACGTGATCGCCCGCCCACCCCGCCACCGGGCTGCGGTCGGCACGACCGCGCCGGGCACGAGCCGGGCCGAAGCCCTCGTCGACCTCGTCGAATCGCACGTGAACGGCGACATCGGCGACGAGCAGTACACGGAACGGCTCACCGAGTTCCGCAGCCCGGCGACCTGAGTTGCCGGGAGACCGTCCGAAGGTCGTCAGAACTCGTAGAAGTTCCGGATCCCGCCCAACAAGAGCTGGGTGCCGATCGTGGCGAGCAGCATGCCGCCGACCCGCGCCAGCATCGCCGTGGTGGAGGCGTTCAACCGGGCGATCACATCGCCGAGGAAGCCGTCGGGCGCCTCCCGTTCCAGCTTGCGGAACAGCCATTCTGCGCTGCGCTGGATGAGCTCGCCGAACCCCCGGGCAGCAGGATCAGGGCGAAGTCGACCTTGTCGACCTCCCTGAGAATGTCGAAGACCTCGTTCCAGTCGACGAGCTGGGGCAAGATGACGCCGAAGACCACGACGGCGACAACCACCGCGATCGACACGGTAATGATCGCCTTCTTCCGGTCCGGTCGCGACTCGACCTCGTTCTCGAGGCCCGGATCGGACGGCTCGTCGGCCATGGCAGCCGGACCATGGTCGGGGGACCGCGGCCCTCTGCGGAGAGCTACTTCTTCTCGGGCGGCTTGTGCGAGTAGATCTCTTCGACGACCGCTTCGTAGCGTTCCATCACGACACCGCGCTTCAGCTTCATCGTGGGGGTCAGCTCGCCGCCCTCGACCGAGAAATCCTGCTCGAGAATGCGGAACTCGCGGATGCTCTCGGCCCGGCTGACCTGCGCGTTTGCCGCGTCGATCGCCTCCTGCACCTGCTTGTGCAGCGCCTCCCCGTCCACCTCCAGCAAGCCGCGCGCGAGGTCCTCGGAGGCGGCGTCGAGGCCGGCCTGATCGGCCCACTTCGAGAGCTCGTCCTCGTCGAGGGTGACCATCGCCGCGATGAACGGCTTCTGGTCACCGACCACCATGATCTGGCTCACCAGGGGGTGTGCCCGGACTGCGTCCTCGAGCGGCGCCGGGGCCACGTTCTTGCCGGCGGCGGTGACGATGAGTTCCTTCTTGCGGCCGGTGATCGAGAGGAACCCGTCGTCGTCGATCTTGCCGATGTCACCAGACGCGAACCAACCGTCGTCGTGGAGGACTTCGGCGGTGGCTTCCTCGTTCTTCCAGTACCCGTCGAAGACCATCCCACCCTTCAGCAGGATCTCGCCGTCGTCGGCGATCTTCGCCGACGAACCGGGGATCGGGCGCCCGACCGAGCCGATCCTGAAGCTGTCGGGAGAGTTCACGGTGGCGGCCGCGGTGGTCTCGGTGAGCCCGTAGCCCTCGAGCACGAGGACACCGGCGCCGTGGAAGAAGTGCCCGAGACGCTCGCCGAGCGGGGCGCCGCCGGAGATCGCGAAATCGAGCTGGCCGCCGAAGGCCGCATTCAGCTTCGAGTACACGAGGCGCTGGTAGATCGCGTGCTCGGTCTTGGTGGCGAGGCCGACCGAACCGGCGATCGAGTCCCGCGAGAACTTGATCGCCACGTCGACGGCGCGGTCGAAGATCTTGCGCTGCAGGCCCGAGGCACCTCCCTGCGCCGTGTTGAAGATCTTCTCGAACACACGCGGCACGGAGAAGATCCACTTCGGTTGGAACATCCCGAGTTCCGGAACCAGTTGGGCGATGCCGCTGGAGAAGCCGATCTTCACGCCTCGGGTGACGGCGCCGACCTGCACGACCCTGGCGAGGATGTGGGCGAGGGGCAGGAACATCAGTGTCGAACCGCCCGGCGTGAAGACCTGCTCCATCGTGCTCACGACCTGGCGCACCTCCCAGATGAGGTTGCCGTGGCTGACCATGCAGCCCTTCGGGCGGCCCGTGGTGCCCGACGTGTAGACGAGTGTGGCCAGATCGTCGTGTGAGATCGCGGCAATGCGCTCGTCGACGGCCGACGGGTCGACCTCGGACCCGGCCTCGCGAATGGTGTCGAGCGCTCCCTGCTCCAAGGAGAAGGCGTGGACGCAGTGCGGTGTGCGTTCTGCGATCTCTTGGAAGCGCCCGAGGAGTTCGTCGTCGCCACAGATGATGCCCGTGGCATCGCTGTTGCCGACGATCCACTCGACCTGGTCGGGAGACGAACTCTCGTAGATCGTCACGGCGGTGGCGCCGACCGACCAGATGGCGTAGTCGAAGTAGGTGAACTCGACACGGGTCGGCATGAAGATGCACACCCGGTCGCCCGGCTCGATTCCGATCCCGACCAGGCCGGCAGCAAGGGCGCGCACGGTCTCGGCGAAGTCGGCCGTGGAGATGTCGACGAATCCGTCGCCCTCCCGGTACGCCAGCGCAGGCCGCGTCGGCGACTGCTCCGCATTTTCCATGAGGGCGCTCACGACGTTGTCGTCGGCGGGCACGTCCACTCCACCTGGTGCGGTGTATTCCTTCACTTCAAACCCTTTCGGTTGTGTTCGCCCCTCGGGCGGTCGAGATCCTCCCACACCCTCCGCGGTCTGCGACAGGGCCAGATTGCCGACGTGGGACAATGACCCCGGCATGGAATGGCAGGGCGAGTGGACTCCGAAACGTCTCATCGCAGTCGTTCTGCTGATCGCCGCAACGTGGAACGTCGTCGGCAACCTCTTCCTTCCATCGGCGGCCTACATCCCCGCCAACCTCGCGATCGCGGCGCTCCTGATCGTCATTGCCCGCCGATCCGGGCTCGACTGGCCCGACCTCGGTCTCGCCCGCGTCGACCTCGGTCGCGGCATCGTGATCGGTCTCGCCGCATTCCTCGTGATCGGTGTGGTGATCGGGCTCGGCCTGGTCCTGCCGCCCCTCGAAGAGATCTTCCAGGACGACTCGGTCGGTGACGCGAGCGACTTCGACCGCTGGTTCGTGCCACTGGTGAGGATCCCCCTCGGCACCGCTGTCTACGAGGAGGTGGTGTTCCGCTCGGTCCTTCTCGGCATCTTCCTGGTCGCGTTGCGGCGGACGTGGCACGCAGTCGCCGTCACGTCGGTGCTGTTCGGGCTGTGGCACATCGTGCCCGCGGTCGAGTCCGCGGGCGACGGAGCACTCGCCGTCGTCGGAGCCGTCGTGGGGACGGTGTTCATCACGGCGCTGGGTGGCGTGCTGTTCGGTGTCCTGAGGACATGGAGTCGATCCGTGGTGGCGCCGATCCTCGCCCACACCGCGACCAACAGCCTCGCCTTCCTCGCCGCACTCGTGGCCATCGAAGTGCTCGACTGAGGCTCCGGGTAGCGTCGAGCCGATGACCGACGGGCACCATGCCGATCACATCGGGGAACTCGTCGATCACGGGGACGAGGCAGTCGAGCAGGAGGCGCCCCCGTCGCGGAAGCGCACGGTGTTCCGCATCGTCTCCCGGCTCGTCATCGTCGTCGTGGCGCTCACGATCTCCACGGTCGTCCTGTTCAACATCTTCGACGACCTCGACTTCGACGCCATTCGCGACGCCATCAACGAACTGTCCGACGCCGAGTGGATCTCACTGACCTTCGCCTGGCTGATCTGGATCGGCTCCCAGGGGCTCCAGACCGCCTCGCTGGTGAAGGGGCTTCCCGCCCGGCGGGGAGTTCTCGCGTTCCTCGGGCCGTCGGCGGTGTCGTCGATGATCCCCGGCCCGAGTGACCTTCCGGTGCGCTTCTCGATGTACCAGTCGTGGGACGTGACCCGTGACGAGGCCGCCACCGCGGTGGCGGCGAGCGGGATCTTCTCGATCACCTCGCGACTCGCTCTCCCGGCTCTCGCCGGGCTCATGATCGCGTTCGGCGATCTGGAGATCAGCGGCTTCCTCTCGGTCATCGTCATCGCCACCGTCACGCTGGCCGTCGTCATCGCAGTCACCGGCTTCATCCTCGGGTCGGCGAAGCGCACCCGCTCGGCGGGCGAGAAGCTCCAGCGCCCGTACAACGGATTCCGCAAGCTGTTCCGCAAGGAGCCCGACGAGCGGGATCTCGGCGACACGCTCTCGACCTACCGTGCCGAAACGGTCGACTACCTCGCCGACAAGTGGCTCGTCACCACCGTCACCACGTTCCTCACCTACATCGCCAAGGGCTGCCTCCTGGTTCTGTGCCTCCGGTTCGTCGGGATCCCCGAAGACGCGCTCGGGTGGGCGGCCATCGCCGCCGTGTTCGCCCTGGTCCAGGGCATCACGATGCTGCCCATCACCCCGGGGTCGGCGGGCATCGCCGAGATCGCACTGGTCGGCATGCTGGCACCGATCGCCGGGCCCGAGTACGTCAACGAGGTGGCTGCCGGCGTCCTGCTCTACCGCCTCGCCACGTGGCTCCTGATCATCCCGACCGGCCTGGGCGCCCTCGGGCTGTGGCGGTTCAATCTGAACCACCAGAAGACCGAAGCTGCCGACGCCTGACGGGGGCGCTCGCGGGGCCACCCGGTTTCTCGGAGCTGTCCCCGACCGGAAACAGCACGCTCCCTACTATTGGCCCGTGACCACTGACGAGGCAGACGCCGGCTCCGATACCCCAACCGGCGAGGAACCCGATCAGACAGACGGTCCTGACACCTCCGACGAGCCCGGCACGCCCGAACCGGCCGAGGAATCAGACCAGGCCGAGGAATCGAACCCAGCCGAGGAATC
>CBFCWZ010000040.1:0-16431 GCA_965601935.1 uncultured Ilumatobacteraceae bacterium | reverse complement strand
ATCCGATGACGGGGAGGGTGGAGAACGAGAGATACGGGTCGCGGATGGGTGCATCCGCGCGATCGTGACGAACCAACCCTGGCCGCCGACGGCGATGGGGGCTTTCATGGGCTCCTCCTCGCCTCCGGTCCAATGGCATTGTGAGTCCTCCGCGGGTCACGTGTCGATCTCGAGGTGGCGTCGGCTGTGCGGTCGTCGACGTTCGTCGGCTCCCTCACGACCGCAGAAGCCCCAGCCCGACGGCCGTGGTCCGGGGCACTGTCCTGGGATCCACCAGCGCCATCGACGCCGCTGCGTGTGGACGTGCCGGAACACCGCGGTGTCCGAGATCCGGGTCGATGTCCGACGGTCGCCCGCCCGTCCTGCCCGTCTCCACATGTTGGGTACTCTCGCCCGGGACTCCATCGAGACATCGGCCGAAGGGGGCACCATCGAGATGACCGTCGTCAACTACTGGTCGCACATCCCTCACCTCCGCACGACGGAGACCGTGACGGACTTCGGGCCCGGCAAGCTCTGGCAGGTCCCTTTCGACGTGTGGGACCATCTCACCGCCAAGGCCTTCACCGACCACAGGGCGGACTACGAAGCCACTGCGCCAGTTTTCTTCTACGTGGAGGCAAATGTCGACTGGCCGATCCTCCGCGCGGGCGAACCCGAAGAGCGACACAACATCGAGACGAAGAAACCGAGCTTCTCGGGCGACGAGCTCTTCGATGAACTCGGCCTTGGCTTTCTGACTCGTTTCGTGTCCACTGCCGGGTGGGCCGCGCAGGCCGCCCTCACGCTCGCTGCACCGAGCGCCGCTGTGGGATCGCCGCGCATGTCGATGACGTTGTGTGCGCCGGACGACGGCTACATCCAGATCGGGGAGATGCAGGGCGTGGTCGCCCGCGTACAAGGTGACGCCGATCATGAGTGGTTGTTGATGCCGGAGTCGGCCGGCGAGCCTCTCGATCCCGCAACCGTTCGCTTCGCCTCGGATCTGTTCCCGCTCGCCGATGCTGCCCGAACCGATCCGGACCTCCTGGCGGCCCTCGATGCACTGATGCTCGTCGCCCAGCCGACCTTGGATCGCCGGCAGCAGCTCCTCCTGGCGACCATCGCTCTGGAATCGCTGCTGATGCCCGAGGCCCGCTCGGATTTGGCAGACACCTTCCGCCGGCGGCTCGCTGCACTCCTCCACGGATCATCGGCGCAGCCCGGCATCGAGGAGACCGCAGGCGAGCTGTATCGGATCCGCAGCCGCGCTCTCCACGGCCAGGCGCCCCGCCGAACGGACGTGGTCGATTCGGTCGCCCGCGAGGCCGTGGCACAACGTCTCCTCGCCGCCGCCCTCCTCGCTCTGCTCCCGGTCGTCAGGGCGGGGGCCGACATCGGGTCCGTACGCGCCGCCCTCGATCGCGGCGAATCCGTCGACGGCGCGATCGACGCCCCGTACCTCGACGCCTCCGCTCCGACGCCCTTGGGAGGAGCGTCTCGGCTCGAGCACTCCGCACCGTCGTCCGTCGTCGGCGTGTTCGCCCCGGGCGGGTTGATGCATGCGAGCGACGGGAACTTCGTGAGCTGGTCACCGCTGGTCGGGCTCGAGTGCAAGGAGGCCTTCGCCTCCCGTCATGGGCCGTTCTTCGTCGACTCTCTGGACCCCGCTGCACTGATGGAGATCGAAGAGAGAGACATCCGGCGTGACTTCCTGGCCCAGGTCGGCGCCGACCCGACCGGCCTACCCCCTCACGCCGTCCTCGGGATCGCGGGTGAGGGGTCACATCAGCTCGAAGAGCTCCGTCGGCGGCGGCGCGATGCGGTCCTGGCCCTACGGCTGGCGGGTTTCTGGCGGTTCGTCGATCCGGCGCTTCTCGGCTGGTACGTGTACGAGGGGACGTTGCGGACGCGAATCCCCACCGCTCTCCGACAGTCGGTCCTGCAAGGGATGCGACACCCCGCCGAGGAGGTGATCTCACCTGCCCGACACGTCGTGGTCGACCAACAGGCCGCCCTCGTGGCCGGCTATCGGGCGGGCAAGATCGACGACGAGATCGACGACGAGATCGACGGTCTGCTCGACGCTCTCCTGTCGGCACATCCGAACGCATTCGTTCCGGGAGAGACCAGCGCTGCCCTCTCGTTCGGTGTCATCGAGGCGACGTTGGGCCGCTTCCGTCCGCGCCACACCACGGTGCAGCTCGAAGACCTCGTGACCGTCCTGGCCGACGACGAGGCTGCATCGTGGTTCCGCTCCGAGGGACGCTCGTTCCGCAACTCGGTGGCCCATGGTCGCTGGCGCGGGACGCGTCGGGTGGGGGAGGTCGATGAGGAGAACCGGCTGCTCACGGCGATCGCATCGTCGGCCGTGCGCGAGCTGCTCGGCTTCACGGTCGCGCGGACGGACGCGACGGAGAACCGCATCGCCGACTTCGTCCACGAGATGACGGCCAGGCTGTGAATCAGGTGGCCTGCAGGGATCGAGAGGTGCCGGGCCAGGGGAGTGTCGGCAGAGGCGTCGCGGAAGCCTGCGATGGGGCCGGGATCAAGGGGCAGACGATGCGCCGGGAGCCTGGGTGTCGGGGGGCAGGGGTTCTCCGGTCGTGTCGAGCCATCGCTCTTCGATGAACTCCCGGGCCGACTGCGAGTTCAGGAGGTCCAGATTGGCCGGAGGGCGCAGGCGGACCATCTGTCCCTTCGGATCGAGCCGCCGGGCCAACAGCCGGAACTCGGCGGCGGCGACGATCAGCCGATCCCATCGGCTCGCCTCCTCGGGTCCCAGGTCGCGCATGAATCCGTCGAGCTCACGGAACCACCGCTGGAACTCGGGGTGGGCGCATCTCCCCACGAACTCGGTGAAGTCGATCGGCCGCATCGCATCGTCGCCTGTCGTCATCGCCTCACCGATCGCCTTCAACATCCCGCGAGGGACCTGCGAGCGATCGAGCTCGTCGATCGAGTAGTCCGTCCCGAACGGCTGGAAGCTCGTGAACCCGTTGAACGGGCCGTACAGGCTGTCGTTGAAGCGTCCGGTCGACTTGCGGCCGGCTCCCCCCGGTGGGAGAAACCCGACCTCGACCTCGATGAGGTGGACGCGGGCGAGGAATGAGCCGATCTGGTAGAGGGTGTACAGGCGGAAGTACTCGTCGTCGTCGTACCAGTGCCGATCGACGGTCCGAACCAGCAAGGTGAGCCGCTGCTCGGCGGCCTCGGAGTCCTTGAGCAGGCCCGGCAGATACGACCGGAACACGCGCCGCTCCTGGCGCCGGTGGGACAACATCGGACTCGCCAGATCGTCGAAGACGAACTTGATCGTCGCGCCGATCACGCCACCGATCGTGCTGGCGATCAGGAGCCAGAGAATGCTGTTCTGCTCGAACGCCTGGGAGAACCAGCTCTGATCGTCCCCAGACCCCTCCGTGCCGGCACCCGCTGCCCCCGGCAACCCCAGCCACGCCCCGATTCCCACACCCACGAGAACGGGGATTCGTACCGGGCCCGGCGACGGGCCGCGCCGAGTCGCACCAACTGCACCGAACCAACCCCGCACGATTCGGACCCTACTCGCCGGCGCGATCTCCAGCGCCCCGTCCGTCGTCGTCCCTGCGCGTCGTTGCGGGTCCTGGCGTCGGCGATTCGGTGCCGTGGCCATGAACGTTCTGGCGGAACGTCGAGCCGGATGCGCTGCCGGCACGGCGCGCGGCGACCAAGGACTGGCCGTACCCGCGAGGAGCGGCAACACAGCCCGCGGTGAGCCCGGCCGACGAAGCGGGGCCCACGGTCTTTGGTCGCGCCACCAGGTATCGAAGTGATCGCGTCGATGACGGTCCTGGGTGACGGCGACGAGCTGGATCGCCGAGCTCAGCCGGCGGGTTCGTCCGCCGGCTGTTCGGCGTCCGGGTCGGCGTCGAGTCGTTCGTCCGCCGGCTGTTCGGCGTCCGGGTCGGCGTCGAGTCGTTCGTCCGGCCGCTCGTCAGCTTGTTCGGTGTCGCGATCGAGCTCTGCAGCGGGAACCTCTTCCTCACCGGATCCACCGTTTGCGTCGGCGGGCCGAGTGAGGAACGCCGCGCCGAGGACCTTCGCGCCCTCGCCGCGGAGTTGCCGCACCTTGGCGGCGACCGCAGTGCCTTGGGCACCCTCGGGAACCGCGACGAGGCAGACCGTCCTGGTGGCAGCCGCGTCGTCCGACAACGACGAGCCGCCGATCGATCCGTTCACGACCACGAGGTCGTAGTGGCCGACCATCGCGCCGAGAAGTCGGGCGAACTTGGGTCGCAGGACCGTTTCCGATCGTGTGATGTTCGTCGAACCGGCGCAGTAGACGGCGACACCCTCTCTCAGGTGGACCACCTCGGCGGGCTGGGCGCCGTCGAGAATGTCGGTCAGCCCCGGTGAGGAGGGGAGGTCGAGAAGTCGGTCGAGCTCAGGGGCGCCGACTTCGACGTCGATGAGTGCGACTCTGAGGTCGGAGCGACGCGCGGCCAGTGCCACGGCCGCAGCGAGACCGGCACCTGATGGGTCTCCGTCGAGGGAGATGACTTGGAGCAGGTTCAGACCTGGTGCTCGAGCGAGGACGGCGCCGAGCAGGTCCGCGTGGATCTGCAGGTCGACGTCGTCCACGTCGAGCGGCACGTCGCCGGTCGGCCCGGAGGGGATCGGGACGACCCCGAGTACGTCGAGACCGACCTTGCGCTCGACATCGCGACGCGTCCAGAGAGACCTGTCCCGATAGTCGAGCACGAGGATCGCGAGCAGTCCGACGAGGAGCCCTGCTGCGCCGGCGAGGAGGACGTCGCGCGGCGGCCGTGGGTCTGCTGGGTCCTGGGGAGTGGCAGCCCACTCGATGACGCTGGTCGAACCGATGGAAACGACCGTCTCGTCGAAGAGACGCTGCAGCTCGCTCTCGTCGGCAGCGGATTCGCCGCTCGCGAGTTGTTCCTCGATGGACTGGACTGCCTCGAGGGCCAACTCTCCCCGCACGTCCACGTAGGCGACGGCGTACGCGTCGGCGAGGAGCGCGGCTTCCTCCGCGAACGCGCTTCGGACAGCGATCTCGATCCCGGACTCGTCGCCGAGCGGGCTGGCATCAGCACTCGGGGGAGACTCGCTGAGGCCGAGGTCTGCCTGAACCCGCTGGCGCACCATCGCGCTCTCGGCGAGTTCGATCTCCATCGACAATGGAACTGCCGGGCTCAGAGCCGTTGTCTCATCGGAGTCCACCACGATCCGCGCCCCGACCGCGACGCTCGTCGTGGCTTCGTAGACGGGATCCTGGAGGACGGACAACAGGAGTGCACATCCGGCGGCAACCACTGTGGGAATGACGAGGAGGAGGAGTCGGCTCGTACGGCGCGACTCTTGGCCGCTCATCTCACGCTCATTTCTGGGCCTCTGGACCTGGAGTCGGTCGACGATCTCTCATGGTGCGGCCTCTCATGGTGCGGCACGGTCCGTTCCGAGATACACGAGCAGGTCTGGCTCATCGCCGGCTTCCACGAACACGGGGGCATTCTCGAGCCGGTCGACGATGTCGCGGTCGAGCCCGAGTTCGTCGGACAGCCGGATCGCTTCGAGCCAGAGCGGGTCGGCGAAATAGACCCGTGACGCCTCGACCCGTTCCCGGCCGTTGGTCACGCTCACGTCGGTGTAGCCGAGGGCCAACAGCGCGTCGGCGAAGCGACCGGCTTCCCCGTCGACGCCCGAGCCGTTGGCGGCCACGACGTGCAGCGAGGCCGGCTCGACCAACGATGGAAAGGTCTCGTCGGGCGCCTCTGTGGTGGGGGGTGCAGTGCTCGCCGTGGTCGTCGACGATGTCGCGGCCACGGTGGTGGTGGCACGACTCGGCGGTTGCGTGGTCGTCGTGCCGTCGCCCCGGTGGTCGGGGGCCGTGGACGAGGTCGGCGACGCCGAGGAGACCTCGACGGGAGCTGCCGAGGTGGTCGGCGCCACGGACGTGCTCGGTGCGTCGGCGCTGAGGATCCGATCGGAGGCGGTGTCGTCGGGAGGACCGACGATGACCAGGGCAACGGCGATCGCGCCGACCACCACGCCGAGATACCACCACCACCTGAGGGCCATTCGGGGCGAGACTACCGGATCCTCCCCTCCGGACGGAGGGGATCGCGGCCGCTGTTGCTCCTCCGGGCCCGTGGGAGATCTCCCGTCTCGCGCCGTTCGCGCGCATACTCATCGGGTGAGCTTCGAAGAGACCACCACGTACCCAGTGCCCGCCGCCGAGGTGACTGCCTACCTGACCGACCCGAGTCGACTGGTCGGACGCTACGAAGCGATGGGCGACACCAACGTCGAGGTTCTCAGGTGTGAGCACGATGGGGAGGACCTCGTCGTCGAGATCAGACGTGACGTCACGATCGACCTGCCGGGGTTCGCCAAGAAGGTGCTCGGAGAGACGAACACGACGATCCAGCGGGAACGCTGGGCACCAACCGGCGATGACGGGTCACGCCGAGCCACCTATGAGATCGAGGCACAGGGCACCCCGGTTCGAACGCTGGGCGACTTCGTGGTGACACCGGACGGGGACCGTACGCGGCACACGGTGAGCGGCCGGATGGAAGTGAAGGTCCCTCTCATCGGTGGCCGTCTCGGCTCCTTTCTCGATGGGACCGCCCGCGACCGGGTGAAGGCCGACTTCGAGCACAACCACCAGACCCTCGGCTGAGAGGCCTACGGGCTCAGCGCACGCGCCCGCAGGCGATCTCGCCACGGAGTCGAATCCGCACCGCGACGGCAAGCAAGACGATCGACAGCACAGCGAGCAGCGGCTGCAGCGGTTCGAACCACTGGCGGGCACCGGCGGTGCCGAGAGCCAGGATCACCACCTTGTTGCACACGGGGCAGCCGACGGCGAAGAACGAGACGAGCCCCCCGACGCCTCCGACGCGAGACGGGGCATCGAGATCGTCGTCGACGATCAGCGCGGAGTCCCCGACCGTGGGCTCGCGCACGTACGTGGCGGCGAGCAGCCCACCGAGCACCGCAGTGGTGACGAGCGTCGGGTACGACCACCAGGTGACCGGAACTGGCCGTCCGAACACCGGATTGGGGATCACATCGGTCGGGAGGCCGATGACGAGGGCGATCAGCACGGCGGATGCTGCAGCGGACCACCACCTGCGTCGCGACCAGTTGGCCGGAGCACGCCACGCGGGAGGGAGAGAGCCTTCCTCGTCCAGCACGGTCGCCACGGTGGCAATCCTACGGACCGCGGGTCAGGAGCCCTCGTCGGGACTGTCGCGCGAGGACCGGCAGTGGACGGACCATCGGCGGACGCGGACAGCTCGTCGAGGTCATAGGATCGGCCACGGCCGATCGGGGATCGGAGGGTGCGAGCACACCGGGCGTGTGTCCGCGCCGGATGGGAGCAAGGGGAACTCACATGACTGACACGACGGACATCGACCCGGCAGCAGAGGGGGAGGCCGGGCTCGCCGCCTTCCATGACGAGCGATACGTCGAGGCGGCGGAACACTTCCAGCGTGCCGTCGGTGCCGATCCCTCGAACCAACGCTGGCAGCATCTGCTCCAGGCCAGTTCCGCGAATGCCGTGGCGCGGGTCGACGTGTTCGTCCCCGAGGTCAGCCACTTCGAGGAGAGCGAGCTCCTGGCCCCACCTCCCGACCCGGCGCTCCCGACACCACCCGCCGGAAAACAGGGTCGGTCACCCGTGAGATGGGTCCGGCATCAGGTGGGGCACCTCGTCGGCGGCCTCGGGGGTGGGATCTTCGGCTTCCTGACGCGGACGTTCGGCCGGCGTTACCGCGGCGAGGTCTGGACGAACTGGTACCGCAAGCGGACGATCCACGGGATCCTGACCCTCGGGTACATGCGCGAGAAACTGAACCGCGAGAACCTCATGTCGACGTATCCGGAGGGTTCGCTCATCGGGTATGCATCCGGCGACCTGACCCCGCCCGAAGGGGTGACGCACTTCCGGACCGCGGACGGTTCGTGGAACAACCTGGACGACCCGAAGGAAGGGGCAGCCGGCACGCGCTTTCCGAGGAACGTCGACGCAGCGGTGATCAGGCCTGCCACCGACGACGAACTCATGGATCCCAACCCGCGCACGGTCAGCCGGGAGTTCCTGACCCGAGGCGACGAGATGCTGGAGGTCCCGTTCCTCAACCTGTTGGCGGCATCGTGGATCCAATTCCAGAACCACGACTGGATCAGCCACGGCGACAACCTCACCACGAAGCTCACGGAGATCCCCCTGGAGGAGGATGATCCTGCCCGGCTCGCCTTTGGGCAGCGGAACATGTTCGTCCCGAGGACGCAACCCGACCCGACCCGTAAGGACGTGGGCGAGCCCACCCCCACCACGTTCGTCAACGAGGTCACCCATTGGTGGGACGGCTCCCAGATCTACGGGAGCGACCAGGCCACGCAGGACAGGCTCCGGCTCGGGAGGAACGGCCACCTCCGCCTGACCGACCACGGGACGCTCCCGCTCAGCGGTAGCGGCGTCGAGGACTCCGGCATGGTCCGCAACTGGTGGGTCGGGTTGGCGATGCTGCACACCTTGTTCGCGAGGGAGCACAACTCGAGCTGTGACCACTTGGCCGAACACAACCCCGACTGGGACGACGCCCGTCTCTTCAACGTCGCCCGCCTCGTCAACGCAGCGGTCATGGCGAAGATCCACTCCGTCGAGTGGACACCGGCGATTCTCCCGAACCCGAGTCTCGACCTGGGCCTCAACTCGAACTGGTACGGGATGCTGACCTACCGCTTCCGGAAGGGGGCAGAGCGCAAGACCGTTGCCACGTACAACGTCGCCAACCCCGAGATGGGTGGCTTGGTCGGCAACTCGACCAACAAGCACGGCACGCCGTTCGGCCTCACCGAGGAGTTCGTGGAGGTCTATCGCCTCCACTCGTTGCTCCCGGAAACCCTGAAGTTTCGGCGCACCGGCGAGGAGGAGGTCTTCCACGAGGTGCCGTTCGCGGCGAGCCGCCAGGCCGGGTCGCCGGTCGTCACCGACGCGGTCGGGATGACCGATCTCTTCTACTCGTTCGGGCGGGAGCATCCCGGCCAGCTCGTGCTGAACAACTTCCCGCGCTTCATGCAGGAGCTCAGCGTGCCGGGCAACCCCGTCTTCGACATGGGAGCGGTGGACTTGCTGCGAGCGCGCGAGCGGGGGGTCCCCCGGTACAACGACTTCCGTGAGCAACTCGGTCTGCGGCGCATCGAGAGCTTCGATCAGCTGACCGAGGACTCCGAGCGCGCCGAACGCCTCCACGAGGTGTACGGGGGCGACGTCGACAAACTCGATCTCCTGATCGGGACACTGGCCGAAGAGGAGCGTCCGACGGGTTTCGGCTTCGGTGAGACGTTGTTCCAGATCTTCATCCTCAACGCCAGCCGGCGGCTACAGGCCGATCGGTTCTTCACCGAGTCCTACAACGAGGAGGTGTACACGGAGGAGGGGATGGCCTGGGTGGACGACGCCACGTTCAAGAAGGTGTTGCTCCGGCATCATCCCGAACTCGAGAGCACGGGTCTCGCGAATGTGAAGAACGCCTTCGAACCGTGGGACACCGGCGAACTCGAGCAGACGCGCCACCCCCTGCGGGAGTGGGACCCCGAACTCAAGAACGACCCGTGGAGCGGGGACGCGTCCTGACGCAGGGCGCTCTCGAGAACGTCACCCGACGCGCCGGGGCGGGCCGACCCCACAACACCGCGAGAAGCGGGTTCCTGATGCCCTGGCCGGCGGCAGGTCGGTTCAGGCGTGCCAGGAGCGGCGGCCGGCCGCCTCGACCTGGTCGGCGACGACCTGGAACTCCTCGAGACGTCGCCGCCGGTAGCCGGTGATGTGCAGAGCGGCGAGCGCCGGGCTGCCGATCAGCGAGGCGACGGCGGCGTCGATCGCATCGTTCACGAACGGACGGAGGTGAGCGAGTTCCCAGCTGATCACACACACCACCCCCGGCGTCGGCCGAGTGCTCCCGATGACTGCCAGCTCCTCCACGTCGGGTTCGTGGTCGAGGGCGAGGCGCCAGGAGTGGACGTCGATGACGGCGAGATCGGTGTCGCCACGGGCGATCGACCGGATCGAGTCGCGATGGGCGCCCGTGAACTCGACCGGCCCGAAGAACGGGCCCTCGGCGACGTGGTCCTCGATCAGATGACCGAGGCTCCAATAGCCGGACTGGGAGTCGGTCCCGTTGGCGGCCACACGACAACCGGCGAAGTCGGAGACGCTCCGGCGCCCGTTCTCGACGTCGCTGCGACGGCATGCGAGAACCGAGTAGTAGTCGCCAGGCTCCTCCGACGGGAGGTCCGGCGGCGCCTCGTAGGCGAACGTGCCGAGCACCTCGGTCTCGCCGAGGCCGTCCCTCACCGGATTGAGTGAGCACACCTGTCCCAGGATCATCTCGGGGTCGCGCCAGATCTTCTCGAGATCGTCGAGCCGGGAGAGAGCGCAAGGAGCGTGGATCCCCCGATCGGCGAGCTCGTGCCGGATCTGCGCCCACAACGAGTCGAGGGGCGCAGCCACCTCGGGCCAGTCGTACATCGGGAGCGCGGCGATCAGGCTCACCGCGCTCCGGACCCTGGAGGCATCGTCACCCAGGTCAGGGTAGAGGGCAGGCGGGACGGCGAGACCTCAACCCGCTCGTCGTCGGTGGCTCGACTCCGAGGATTCGCCACGGGCCGCGGCATGGTGCCGTGGCCATGAACCGTTGGGTTGAGCGTCGAACCGGATGCGCTGCCGGCACGGCGCGGCGACGAAGGACGGGCCGAGCTCGATGCGAGGTGCCCACGACACAGCCAGCGGTGAATCCGGCCGGAGAAACAGGGCCGACGTTTCTGGCCGCGGCGGTAGTCTCGCCGCCATGCGCAACGCCGTTCGGCTACTGGCGGTCGCTCTCGTGGGGGCCGTCATGCTCTCGGGGTGCTTCCGGGTGGAGAGTTCTTTCGACATCAAGGACGACGGAACGGCCGACATGGCCTTCGAGTTCGCGTTCGACATCGAGATACTCGAGGAGTTCGGCGAGATGTTCGGTCAGGAGATCGACGGACTCGAGGACATGAGCGTCGAGGAGCTCTTCGGCGAGCTGGGCGAACCGTCCGATCCGTGCGGCGACGTCACAGAGGGCCTCCAGGACTACGGGGTCACGGAAGAGGACCAGTCCAGCGAGGGCGAGATCGCGGTGCGCTGCACCATCAAGGACGTTCCGATCGCCGAGCTGACGAATCTGGGCGACGACTCCGAACTGGCGATCACCCAAACCGACGGCGAGACCACCTTCGATCTCCGACTCGACGGTGTGAGCGAGACATTCGGTGGGGGAGAGGAGTTGGGGATCCCGGGCTTCGACGTGGACGAGCTGCTCCAGTTCGTGGTCCGCGTCACCGCGCCCGGTTCGATCGCCGACCACAACGCCACCGAGACCGACGGCGCAACGGCCATCTGGACCATTTCGCCCGACGCCGGCTTCGTGTCCGGGGACACTGCCACGATGTCGGCCAGTTGGGAGCCCGGTTCGGATTCCTCCACCAATTGGGTCGTCCCACTGCTGATCGGACTCGTCGCCCTCGCAGTGGTGGTGGGAATCGTGTTCGCGATGCGGAGCCGCACGGGGAGCGGGTCCGACGAAGGGGCCGGTCCCCCCATGCCGTCGCCGTCCGGCCCTCCGACGACCGCGCCCGCCGCTGCTCCCACCAGCCCGCCGCCGCCACCTCCGCCTCCGCCGGCGGGCGGACCCGAGGGCCGCGACCTGCCCCCTCCGGCCGGTTGAGCGCTATTCGGCGGTGACGACGGCGACGTCGAGGTCCTCGAGCAGGCCGAGTACGCGCTGTTCGATTTCGTCGCGGATCGGACGCACCGAGTCGGGCCCCTGGCCGGCCGGGTCGTCGAGCGGCCAGTCGAGGTAGGTCGTGCCGGGGAAGAAGGGGCACTCGTCGCCGCAGCCCATCGTGATCACGATGTCGGACGCCCGGACGGCGGCGTCCTCGAGCGCCTTCGGGTGGGCGCCGAGCGCGTGCAGATCGAGGCCGACCTCGTTCATCACCTCGACGACCGCCGGGTTCACTGCGTCACCGGGCGCCGTGCCCGCCGAGCGAACGAGTACGCCGTCGCCGCCGTGATGTGTCAGGAACGCAGCCGCCATCTGGGAACGCCCGGCGTTGTGGACACAGACGAACAGGATCTCCGGCCTCTCACCGGCAACGGGGTAATCAGGCATCGGCGACCTCCGGATCGTCGAAGTGGAACAGGATTCGGATGAGTGGGTAGGCGATCAGGGCCCCCAAGAACTGCATCCCGACGAACGCCGGCGCCGACGCGGGATCGATCCCCGCGAACGTGTCGGAGAGGGTTCGGGCGATCGACACCATCGGATTGGCGAAGCTGGTCGACGACGTGAAGAAGTAGGCGCCGCCGATCCACACACCCACGCAGACGGCGACCACGTGCGGCTTCCTCAGGCGCAGTGCGCCGTGGATCACGAGGAGCAGTCCGATCGTTGCGATGGCCTCGGAGAACAACTCGGCTCCGGTGTTGCGCTCCTTCTGGGACCAGAACAAGAGTCCCTCTCCCGTCTGCTCGGTGAACATCGCGTTGGCCACGATCGCTCCGAGGCATCCCCCGATCACCTGGGCCGCCATGTACATCACTGCCATCGAGGTGGAGAGCGACCCCATCAGCCGGTCGACGAGGGTCACGGCAGGATTGAAGTGGGCACCAGAGACCGTCGCGAACATGACGATCAGGGCGATGAGCGCCCCGGCAGTGGCGGCGGCGTTCTGGAGCAGTTGGAGGCCGACATCGTTCGGGGACAGCGTCTCGGCCATGATCCCCGAGCCGATCACGGCAACCACGAGGAATCCACTTCCGATCGCTTCGGCCAACAGGCGTGTGGGGAGGGGAGCAGGATCGGTGTCTGACATTGGGGAGTGGCCCGGCGTATCGTGGGACGGGAGCAACGCCGCGGAGCGTAGACTATTCATCGACCTGCTTCAATATGACCGACACGTCCGATCTCGAGACCGACCTCACCGCCACCGCCTGTTGTGGCACCGGTGTCACCGGGATGTCGGAGGCCGACGCCAAGTCGCTCGCCCACGATCTCGGCGCTGTCTCCGATCCGGTACGCCTCCAGATGCTGTCCATCCTGGCGGGCGCGGAGAACGGTGAGGTCTGCGCCTGCGACTTCGTCGGGCCGATCGGCAAGAGCCAGCCCACCGTCTCGCACCACCTGAAGGTGCTCGCCGAGGCGGGCCTCGTCGTGACCGAACGACGGGGCCGTTGGATCTGGTACCGCCTCGCGCCTGGCCGTGTCGAGGGTCTCGTGTCTGCGCTCACCGCAGCGGCCACCGCGCCCGGCGGCTGACATGTGCGGCCGGTTCGTCTCCACCAGTTCGCCCGACGCCGTCGCCACCTACTTCGGTGCGGAAGTGGACGTGGAGAGCCTGGGGCGGAACTTCAACGTGGCCCCCACACAGGACATCTACGGTGTCGTGGCCGATCCAGGGGGTGGGCGAAGGGTCGGGGCCTTTTACTGGGGCCTCATCCCGAGCTGGGCGAAGGACCGCAAGATCGCGTCACGGATGATCAACGCGCGTTCGGAAACCCTTGCCGAGAAGAACGCGTACAAGGGTCTCTTCGCCAAGAAGCGCTGCCTGATCCCGATGGACGGCTTCTATGAATGGAAGCCCGGTTCGCCCGATGGACCCGTCAACGCGAAGGGCAAGCCGCTGAAACAGCCGGTCTTCATCCGCCGGGTCGACGGCGAACCACTCGCCGTGGCCGGCCTGTGGACGCGCTGGAAGGACACGGACGACCCAGCGGGGCGCTGGCTCCACTCCGCCACGGTGGTCACCACCGCGGCGAACGAGACGATGTCAGAGGTCCACGACCGGATGCCGGTGACGGTCCCACCGGATCGGTGGGCAGAGTGGCTCGATCCCGCCAACCAGGACCTCGCAGGGCTCTCCTCGCTGTTCGACCGCGAGGACGACGGCAACCTCACGATGTACGAGGTGTCGACCGACGTGAACAACGTCCGCAACAACGAACCGGGTCTCATCGACCCGAAGTAGGCGGCGCGGTCGCCCTCAGTCCTCGGTGACAACGAACCGGGTCTGATCGACCCGAAGTAGGCGGCGCGGTCGCCCTCAGTCCTCGGTGCCGAGGGCGTCGCGGATCGCCTGCGCCCACGTCTCCAGGTCGTCCCGCTCGACCGACGCGGCGGCGTTGGCGAAGCTCAACTCGGACATGTCGTTCGTGGGGATCACGTGGATGTGGGTGTGCGGCACCTCGTAGCCGGCGATGATCACGCCGATCTTCTCGCACTCGAAGGCTCGATCCTGTGCCCTCGCGATGCGGCGGGTGACATCGAAGAGGTGCGCCGTGAGCTCGGGGGATGCGTCGACCCAATGGTCGATCTCCTCGATCGGCACGACGAGCGCGTGACCGGGAGCCATCGGGTTGATCGACATGAACACCACGCATTTGTCATCGCGGTGGACGAACGTGCCGGGAATGTCTCCGTTGATGATCATCGTGAAGATCGTCGCCATGGGGCCTCCTCAGGATTTCCTTCGAGCGATCCGCACCATACGCTGTGCGCCGTGACGGCGACCGGATCACCCGAGACCGACGAGGGCATGTTCGACCGGATCTGGACGCTGCCGAACCTCGTCACCCTGATCCGGCTGCTCTGCCTCCCGCTCTTCCTCTACCTCTTGTTCGGCGTCGAGAACCGGGTCGCGGCGGCGGTCCTGCTGGGCGGTCTCGGCGCCACCGACTGGGTCGACGGCTACCTCGCCCGGCGCCTCGACCAGACCAGCGAGTTCGGCAGGGTCTTCGACCCCACGGTCGACCGGATCCTGTTCATCGTGGCCCTGACGGCGATCGTCATCGACGGCTCGATCCCGGTCTGGTTCGCCGTGGCCGTTCTCGCCCGGGAGATCCTGGTGGGAGCGATGATGGTCGTGGCCACCGTGTTTCTCGGCGTGGAGCCCGTTGCCGTCACCTGGTGGGGAAAGACCGCCACCTTCCTCCTCATGTTCGCCGTGCCCAGCTTCCTGCTCGGAGCAAGCGATCTCGGATGGGCCGGAATGTTCCAGTTCTTGGGCTACGCGCTGGGCATTCCCGGACTTCTGCTCAGCGTGTGGACTGGTTTCGCGTATATTCCGATGGTACGTGCGGGCCTCGCCGAGTCTCGGGCGCCAACCTCAACCATTACCTGACCTTGATCGGGCGTGATCGATGCATATTCCCTCCGAACTCCGCTACTCGAGTGACCACGAGTGGGTGCGCCGCGAGGGCGACACCGTCACCATCGGGATCACCGAGTACGCCCAGGACGCACTGGGTGACGTCGTCTTCGTGGAGATCCCCGAGCAGGGTGTCAGCGTCAGCTCCGGCGACTCCTTCACCGAGGTCGAGAGCACCAAGTCGGTCAGCGACATCTATGCACCGGTCAGCGGCACCATCGCGACAGTGAACGACGCCCTCGAGAATCAGCCCGAACTCCTGAACAGCGACCCGTACGGCGAGGGGTGGATCTGCTCGATCGAGATGAACGATCCGTCCGAGTTCGATTCGCTGATGGATGCCGACGGCTACCGGGCGCTGACGGAGGGGGAAGGATGAGCACGTACGTGTTCTGCAATCAGTGTGGGCATCGGAATCCGCCCGACAGCAGCTTCTGCTCGAGTTGCGGCTCACCGCTCGATTCCCTCGACGACCGCACCATCACCCTCGCCGCGATCGACCCCTTGCAGGACGCTCCCGGCCGCGAGGACGACCTCGTGGTCCCCGTGGGCGACCTGCCCCAGGAGGTGGGGGTACTCATCGTGCGCGCCGGAGCGCAGGCCGGCACACGATTCCCGCTCAACGACACCATGACGCGGCTCGGCCGTCATCCCGAGAGCGAGATCAGCCTCGACGACATCACGGTGTCGCGTCGCCACGCCGAGATCGAGCGCACCGCCGACGGCTACATCGTCTCCGACGCCGGCTCCCTGAACGGCACCTACGTGAATCAGGAGCGCGTCGAGCACCTGCTCCTGCATCATGGCGACGAACTCCAGATCGGCAAGTTCCGCCTCGTCTTCTTCGAGCGCGGCGATGCCTGACGCCGACTCCACCGGTGAGCGGACCAGTCACCTCTCCATCGGCGAGGTACTCGCGCTGCTGCTCGAGGAGTTCCCGGACGTCACGATCTCCAAGATCCGTTTCCTCGAGAGCCAGGGCCTCATCAACCCCGAGCGCACACCGTCCGGCTATCGCAAGTTCTACGAGGACGACATCGATCTCCTGCGGGTGATCCTGCGCGAGCAGCGGGAGAACTTCCTGCCTCTCAAGGTGATCAAGGACCGGCTCGACTCCGGCGAGATCGACCCCACGAGCGAGCAGACTCGCCCGAAGGGGATCATGAACGTCCCGGATGCGCCTGCGTCCCCTCCGGCCCC
>CBFCWZ010000039.1:0-16550 GCA_965601935.1 uncultured Ilumatobacteraceae bacterium | reverse complement strand
GATATTCAGGCCGAGGAAGACGCCGGTCTGGGTGATCGCGACCATGCGGTTCCAGTCGTCGAGCGAGGTGTCGGCGAGGCCCCCGAGCTGGAAGATCCCGGCGTTGTTGACCAGCACGTCGAGCCGGCCGTGCTGGTCGAGAATGCCCCCCACGGCCCCCTTCCAGTCCTCTTCACTCGTGACGTCGTGGTGGAGATAGGTGACGGCGTCACCGAGCCGCGTGGCGGTGTCCTCGCCCACGTCGTCGAGCACGTCGCTGATGAACACCGTCGCCCCCTCGGCGGCGAACAGTTCGGCCTCGGCTGCCCCCTGGCCGCGTGCGCCACCGGTGATCAGAGCGGTCTTCCCCTGGAGTCGTCCCATCCTCGAACCCTACGGAGACCCGGTCGTCCATCTCGCACCGCGGCTCGATTGCGACCGCCGAAGGAGCGAGTGCAACGATGAGCTTCGAGGGGGACCGGTGACCCCCATCTGACCGAGGAGACAGCATGGCCATCGACCCGCAGCAACTCGTGGAGTCCACGTTCTGGCACCAGCCGCTCGAGACGCGGATGGAGCAGATGCGCGAGATCCGCGAGATCGCTCCGTTCGTCCCGATCACGGTCCAGAACGACATGCTCGGCGCCGAGGAGACGTTCCACGTGGCCACCCGCCACGCCGATGTGGGCGAGATCAGCAAGAGTCCCGGTGACTTCTGCTCGTCACGGGGGGCGACGAGCGTGTTCGACCTCCCGACGGAGATGCTCGAGTTCTTCACGGGCTTCATCAACATGGACAATCCGCGCCACGCCCACCAGAGGCGCATCGTGGCCCACACGTTCACGCCGACCGAGTTGAGGGGTGTACTCGAATCGGTCGAGCAGCTGTGCGGCGAGGTCCTCGACTCGTTCTGCGAGCAGGGCGAGGTCGACCTGGTCAAGGTGCTGTCCGAACCGTTCCCGCTGATGGTCATCTGCGACATGATGGGGATCCCGCGCAGCGAGGTGGGCACGGTTCTCGAGGCCACCAACATCATTCTCAGCGGCGGCGACCCCGAGTACATGCCCGAGGACGCCGACCCGATCGAGACTCTCATCGGGGCGGGTCTGTTGCTCACCAACCTGATGACCGAGCTGGTCGACTTCCGGAGGGAGAACCCCACGGCCGATCTCACGTCGAAGCTGGCCAACAGCACGAGCGAGGACGGGGTCCTCACTCCCGCCGAGATCTCCTCCTTCTTCATCCTCCTCGCCACGGCCGGCAACGACACCACCCGCAATGCGATCAGCCACGGGATGAGCCTGCTCTCGAAGAACCCCGACCAGCGACAGATCTGGCAGGCCGACGTCGACGGCGTCAGCGCCACCGCAGTCGACGAGATCGTGCGGATGGCGTCGCCGGTCACCTTCATGCGCCGCACCGCCACCGGCGACGTCGAGATCTCCGGCCACCAGTTCACCGACGGCGACAAGGTCGTCATGATGTACGGCGCCGCCAACCGCGACCCGCGGGTGTTCGAGAACCCGGAGCAGTTCGACGTTCGCCGCGACCCGAATCCCCATGTCGGGTTCGGCGGTCCCGGACCCCACTTCTGCCTCGGCGCCCACTTGGCCCGCCGCGAAGTCGACATCGTGTTCCGCCAGCTCTTCGAACGTCTGCCCGACATCGAGGTGAGCGGCGAGGAGGTCCCACTCCAGTCCGTCGGCCTCCCCCTCGTGGCCGGCGTGAAGCACCTCCCGGTCACTTTCACCCCGAGCGCCCCCGTCAACTCCTGACCGTGACCGCGCCGCTCCTGTTCACCAAACGCGGCGACGGCGTCGCCATCGTCAGCACGAACGACGATCCGTTGAACAGGATGACGCTGCAGTACGTCGACATGTTCGAGGAGGTCGTGGAGGACATCGCCACCGACGACTCGATCCGGGCCTTCGTGGTCACCGCCGAGGGGTCCACCAACTTCTCGGTGGGGATGAACCTCAAGCAGTTGCCGGAAGGGATCCAGCGGGCAGGCGATGTCGATGCCTTCTTCGACCAGCGCCTCCGGCTGATCGCGCGGATCGAGACGATGGGCAAGCCCTCGGTGGCGACGCTGTTCGGCTACTGCCTCGGCGGCGGGCTCGAGCTGCCACTCGGCTGCACCTTCCGGCTCGCCGCCGCCGAGGGGGCGAAGATCGGTCTGCCCGAGATGGACCTCGGCTCCACACCGGCGTGGGGCGGCAGCGCCCGGCTGGCCAAGACCATCGGCCGAACCCAGGCGCTCGACATGATCCTCCGGGCGAAGATGCTGTCCGGACCGGAGGCGCTCGAGGTCGGACTGGTCAGTGCGGTCTGGCCTCTCGACGAGCTGAAGGCCCGGGCCATCGAGCTCGCCGCGGAACTGGCGACTCGACCACGGCTCGCCGTGAAGGGCATGCTCGACGCCCTCCACGATGCCGAACACAAGACCCTCGACGAGCTGCTCGCCGCCGAGCGAGCCGCCGTCCACGCCACCACGGGCTCCGCCGACGCCCGCGAGGGCATGATGGCGTTCCTCGAGAAACGTCCACCCGTCTTCAATCAGGATTGAGCCGGCCGAGGCTCGGGAGAGCGGGGTCAGCGGACGTAGTGGAGACGGGTGAATCGGCGGCGGAACCGGGACACGTCCGCAGCGACGGATGCGTCGTCGACGACGGCCCGACCGATCAGGTCAGCCAGCTCGGGCATGTCCGCGGCGGCCATCCCCCAGCGGACGATCTCGTTGGTCCCGACACGCAGGCCCGCGTCCGAGCCCTCCGGAGTGCCGATGGACGAGGCGAGCAGGTTCGACCGGCGGAGCCGGCGGGCCAATGCGTCTCCGCCCCACTGCCGGGCGTCGATCGCGAACGCGTGCGACAGCGTGGTTCGACCCTCGGTGGTCGTGACCAGCGGGACGTTGCGGATCACCAACTCATCGGCGAGGACCTGCGCGACGTCGACCATCGCGGCGGCGTAGGCGCTGCCGTACTCCTTCCAGTCGAGGAGTGACACCGCCAGCGCCGTGGTGGTCGCCGCGTCGAAGTTGGCGGTCAAACCGGGGAAGGCGATGGCATCGAGCCGCTCGGCGAGGTCGCCATCGTCGGTGACGACGAGCCCGCCGGCGGGCCCGCCGAGGCTCTTGTAGGTGCTCATCGTCATCAGATCAGCGCCCTCGTGAAGCGGATGGGGCCACGCCCCACCGGCGATCAGGCCGCTGAGATGGGCCGCGTCGAACAGCACCTTCGCCCCGACCTCGGCGGCGATCGCGGCGATCCGGTCGATCGGGTGGTAGATGAGGTTGAGGCTGCCGCCGACGGAGATCAGGGCCGGCCGGACTGCGCGCGCCATTTCGGCGAGACCGTCGACGTCGATCGTGTACTTCGAGCCGTCGACCGGGGCCTGGTGGATCTCGAGGCCGAACAGGCCGGCCGCTCCGGCCCGGTTGTGGGTCACGTGACCACCGATCGTGGCAGGCGGGACGATGAGCGCGTCGCCCGGACGCGCACAGGCCATGAAGGCGTACAGATTCGCCATCGCCCCCGACGCGACACGGATCTCGGCGTGGCCGGCGTCGAACACCTCCGCTGCCAGTTCGGCGGTGACGACCTCGAGCTCCTCGATCGCCTCCAGCCCGGTCTCGTACTTCTCGGTGGGGTAGCCCAGAGAGGGTCGTGAGCCGAGCCCGGACGCGAGCAGCTCCTCGGCCCGCGGGTTCATCACGTTCGCCGCCGGGTTGAGGTTCACGCACTCGCGCTCGTGGATCGACCGGTTCAGCTCGACGAGGACTTCGATGTGGGCCTCGACGGCATCGGCCCCACTCGCTGCCGTCGACGCTGCGACCTCCTGGACGAAGCTCTCCGCGGACGGCGGGACCCAGGGGCGGGGCACCAGACGAGGACCACGGCGCGGCTCGTTCATGCAGCCGACCCTACGAAGGAGTGCTCACGGCAACGTGTCGACTCCGTGACCTCCGTGTGAAGTCAGCACCCGGCGAACCCGTGAACCACCTCGCGGGACCCCGCATCCGATCTCGGGGACGACTATTCGGGGGCGGCGTAGTCGTAGTGCTGGCGGAGGTCCTTCTTGAGGATCTTGCCGCTGGGGTTGCGCGGGATCTCGTCGACGAACTCGACCGCCTTGACGGTCTTGAACGGGGCCAGCTTGCCGTGGGTGAACTGGATGACCTCGTCGGCGGTGAGGCTCTCGTCGCTCCGCACCACGATGGCCAGCGGCGACTCGCCCCATTTCTCGGACGGGATGCCGATCACGCCGGCATCGGCGATCTTCTCGTGGCCGAGGAGCACGTTCTCGATCTCGGCGGGGTACACGTTCTCACCACCCGAGATCAGCATGTCCTTCACCCGGTCGACGATGGTGACGAAACCGTCTTCATCCATCGTGGCGACATCGCCAGTGTGCAACCACCCGTCGACGATCGTCTCGGCGGTGGCCTCCTCGCGGTTCCAGTAACCGAGCATGATGTGCGGACCGGCCACCAGGACCTCGCCCGCCACACCGGGGGCACTGTCGTTGCCGTCGTCGTCGACCACCCGGACCTGGGTGAAGTAGAAGGCCTTGCCGGTCGAGCCGGCATGGGACACCGCGTCGGCGGAGCCGATCAGGCAGGCCGGGCCGCACGACTCGGTGAGGCCGTACACCTGATGGATCTCGATCCCCATGTCGGTGTACTGCCGGATGAGGTTCACCGGCACCGGCGCGGCGCCCGACATCACCCATCGCAGATTGCTGATGTCGGTCTCGTCGGCGTTGTAGGTGGCGAGCATGAACTGGAGCATCGCCGGCACCATCAACGTGTTGGTGATCTTCTCGTCGCGGATCAGTTGCCACGAGGCCGCCGGGTCGAACGCCTTCATGATCACGAGCGTCACCCCTGAATAGATGCAGCTGATCACGGGCGCCAGCGCCCCGACGTGGAACATCGGCAGGCTGTTGAGGAAGCGGTCACCGAGGTGGAAGTCGGACGTCGAGGCGATCGTGAGGATCGCCCACAGCACGGTGTCGTGGCTGTGCATCACACCCTTCGGCAGGCCCGTGGTGCCCGACGTGTACATGATGAACAGCAGGTCGTCACCCCCACCGCTGGCCTCGGGCTCGTCGGTGGAGGCGGCCGACCGCCACTCGTCGTAGTCGATGACGTCGCCGTCTCCCCCGCCGAGCTGGATCCAGTGCTCGACGGATGTCGAACCACGGCGGCGCAGCTCGGCTGTGACCTCCGCGAACTCACCCGAGAAGACGAGGGCCGTGCAGCCTGCGTCGCCGATGATGAATTCCAGCTCGTCGGCGACGAGGCGCCAGTTGAGCGGAACGTTGACCGCCCCGATCTTCCCGCAGGCGAAGAACGTCTCCGCGAACTCCGCCCCGTTCATGAGCAACAGACCCACGCGGTCACCGTGCTCGACACCGAGACCCCGCAGGGCGTTGGCCACCTGGTTCGATCGCGCATTCAATTCGGCGAACGTCAACCTTCGGTCGACCGCCGGCTCGTAGGTGGCCTCGATGTCCGGGTCGCGGTACGCACGACGGGTCAGCAGCTGCCCCATGTTCTGGCTCATTGGTGTGTCATCCCCCTTTTGTCAGACGCCGACACCGTAGACGCTCCGCGAGGTCGCTCGTGTCCCGACCCGCCGTCCCCGGGCTCGTGCTGCGACACTGGCGAGCATGGCCGGGGGCACGTCGACTCACACGCATGACCACGCGCCCGCGCGTCCACCCAAGCAGGAGCAGGAGTCCGCGACCACCGAGGTCACCGAGGTCGCACCGGGTGTGGTGCGGACCCAGTTGCCGATCCAGCTGCCGGGCCTCGGCCACGTCAACTGCTACGTGATGGAGGATGAGCGCGGCATCGCCGTGGTCGACCCCGGGCTCCCGGGTGACGAGGCATGGGCCGCACTGGTCGACCGGATCCGGCGGGCCGGCTACTCGATCGGCGACATCCACACCGTGGTCATCACCCACTCGCACTTCGATCACTTCGGCGGGGCCACCCGGCTCCGCGAGGAGAGCGGCGCCGAGATCCTGACCCACGAGTCCTTCCGCGCTGCATGGACCCGTTCCGACCCGGACGAGCACGAGGACTCCGAACTCCTCCACACCAACTCCCCCGACGAGCAACGCGACGCGATCATGCGGATGTTCGACGAGCGCCTGCCATGGGGAGGGCAGCGCACGCCGCCACCCCCGGACGCCATCGAGCGGATGCGCAAGATGGGCCGGCTCTCGAAGCAGTGGCACTTCACCCCAGAGCCCTCGCTGGCGGTCGTCGACGGCCAGCCGGTGCGACTGGCCCGACGCGAGTGGGTGGCGGTCCACACGCCCGGCCACACGTACGACCACCTCTGCCTCTACGACCCCGAGCACGGAGTGGTGCTCACCGGCGACCACGTGCTGCCGACCATCACGCCCCACATCAGTGGCATGGCACCCGAGGCCGACCCGCTCGCCCTCTTCTTCGAGTCGCTGCGACGGATGAACGACCTCGGCGACGTGAGCATCGCCCTCCCCGCTCATGGCCACCCGTTCACCGACCTGGGAGGCCGCGCACTGCACATCATCGAGCACCACGAGGAACGGCTCGAGGTCATCCGGCGAGCGGCCCATGAACTCCCCAACGGCACCGTCAACGAGTACATGAAGATCCTCTTCAGCGAGCGGGCGTGGGGCGACATGGCCGAGAGCGAGACGTACGCCCACCTGGAACACCTCCGCGAGCTGGGCGAGTTGTCACGCCGCGAGATCGACGAGTTCGCCCACTACGTGCCGACCGACTGAACCGAAAGAGCCCGACGACGCCGAGATCGACACGCTCCCCTGTCACGTCGGGCGGGCCGAACGGCATTCAGACCAGGACGGCGATGCCGTCGCGGCGCGTGTCACCCACACCGTGGAACACGCCGTCGGCGGTGAGCTCGGCCGAGTGGGCGCCCCCGTAGAAGATGTCGGGCCGCGGCCAGGCGAGGTGATCGGGGAACAGATCGACCAGTTCGTCCCGGGTCGCCGCCGGGAAGAGGTCTTCGAAGTCGAGGTGATCGTTCTCGACGTGGAGCCTGGGGGCCGACACGGCGTCCTCGAGTGAGGCGCCGCCGAGGCACAACCTCGTCACGACCTGGAGAATCGCCGAGCGGATCCGGTTGGAGCCCCCGGAGCCGAGTGCCACCACTCCCCCATCGGGCCGCTCGACGACGGCGGGACACATCATCGACGAGAGACGCGTGTCGAGCGGCCAGTGGGTGCCGTGGTGGTTGACGTCCTCCTCGCCGAGGACGTTGTTGAGCATGAATCCGAATCCGTCGACGATCTCGCCGTTCCCCTCGCCGTTCGACATCGTGACCGACGCGACGTTCCCCTCGGTGTCGATCACCGACACATGGGTGGTCCCGCGCTGGCGCAACGGCACGGCGGCGAGGGCAGCCAGTTCTCCCGACGCCGAGCGACGGGCCCGGTCGGTGGCGCAGAGCGAGCGGGCCACGTCGACGGGATCGGGAGACTCGAGATGGTCGAGTGAGTGCGCGATCAGCCGACCGCTGGCGGCGGGGGCAGGGTTGAGGCAGAGCGTGCTGCGTCCCAGCTGGACCCGGATCGGTTGGCGCTCGACCACCTCGTAGCACTCGAGATCGGCGCGGGTGAGATGACCCCGTCGAGCCTGCTGCTCGACGCACGCGGCCCCGACCGGGCTCGAGGCGAACCCGTCTGCGGCCATCACCTCGAACGCCCGGGCCAGCCCCGGGTTGTGGAGCCGAGTTCCCGCCGCCAGGAGGCCGCCGTCGGGGGCGAAGAGCGCGTTGGCCCCGGCCGTGGCGGTCACGATCGGCGCGACCACGGTGGAGAGATGGTGTTGGAAAGGGGTCACCTCGACGCCGTCCCGAGCTGCGCTCATCGCGGCGGCGAAGCAGTCGGCCAGCGGCCAGGTTGCTCCCGCCGCGTGGATCGCAGCCAGACCGGGGAAGAAGCCGGGCGTGGCCGACGTCGCCGGCCCGATGTGGAAACGCTGGGTGGCCGTGCCGAAGTCGGCGTGCACCTCGCGCACCCCGTCGGCCACCTCAGCGCGGGCGCGTGGCGTGTGGACGAAGAAGTCGAGCAGGGACGTCTCCCCGCTCGAGCCGTTCCGGATCATCGCGAAGCCGCCCCCACCGGGCGAGCAGAGGATCGGCTCGCAGGCGCAGGCCATCGCGACTGCCGCGATCGCGGCGTCGAAGGCAGTGCCCCCCGAACGGAGAACGTCGGCACCGGCCTCAGCGGTGAGGCGGTGGCCTGCGGCGACCACGCCACGTGCTGCGCTCACTGCAGATCTCCGGACGGCACGGGCACGGCCACAGACTGCACTCCGCCGGCCTCGGCCTGCAATCCGGCAGGCGGGGGATCGCTCAGAAACTGCCCTCCGCGGAACGATCGATGCTCTGCAGGACGATGAGGTCCTCGTGCAGTTCCATCCAGATGTCGTGGTACGACGAGCACATCACGCCGGTGAACCGGTTCGTCTGGCCGGCTTCGACGGCCACGAGCGCGTCGTCCAGCCGGGAGAGATACCGCCCCATACGCGACACCGCATTGCCGAACCCGGCGAGAACCGGCTGCGCATCCTCGGACAGCCGACGCAGCCCTGCGATGCACTCGGCGTCGTATCCGGCGTCGGAGTGGTCGTTCGGCTGCTCGCCCTTCATCTGCCAGCGGGTGCACAGCTCCTTGAAGCGATCGTTGAGCGCGAGGAACGACTCGTAGTGGAGAGCCAGGCCCGCCCTCACCGCGACGGGGGCGAATGATTCGACGATCTCGCGGTGACGCTCCTTGCCCGCGGGCAGCAGGGCGTACATCCCCCTCGCCTCCATGAAGCGGACGAACTCACCGGCGACCAGGTCGTCGAGGATCTCGGCGGGGTGGACACCGATGCTCTCTTCGAATCCGTCGCTGGTGACGAAGCCGCGCAGACGCAGAACGTGGAGAACCAGCGCCTCGTCGACGGGGAAACCCGGCCCCTCCGGTTCGTTGGGTGACGGCATCTGGTCGTCGAAACCGAACTCGACCTCGTTGATGTGCACCCGGCCGCAGGCGAGGAGGGCCTGGGCGACCCCCAGCCGGGCCATCGGGATGCGGAACGGGGAACAGCTGACCGAGTCGAGCCCGAGGCGAACCATGAACGCAGCCGACGCGGGGTGGCCGGCATGCTCGCCGCAGGCGCCCAACTTGATGTCGGGACGATGGTCGCGGGCATCCTCGGCGGCGACCCGGAGGAGCCGGCCGACGCCATCCTGATCGAGCACGGCGAACGGATTGTGCGGCAGGATCCCGTGGGAGAGGTACTCGGGCAGGAGTCGCGCCTCGACGTCGTCACGGCTGAACGCGAACGTCATCTGCGTGAGGTCGTTGGTGCCGAACGAGAAGAAGTCGGCGTGCTCGGCCAACGCGCCCGCGGTGACCGCGGCGCGTGGGGTCTCGATCATCGCCCCCACCGTGATGGCGTCCGATGCCAGTTCGGGATGACCGATCTCGTCGAGCACGTCGGTCACCCACATGCGGGCGAGACGGAGCTCCTCGGCCGTGACCACGAGCGGGATCATGATCTCGACGTGGGGGTTCAGGCCCCGCTCGAGGAGTGCGGCGGCGGCCGTGCACAGGGCGCGCACCTGCATCTGGTACAGCCCGCTGCGGAGCACGCCGAGCCGGACACCGCGGGTCCCGATCATCGGGTTGGCCTCGTGGAGGCGGCGGGCGGCGGACAGCTCCGCACACTCCTTCTCGTCGAGCTCTCCGCGCGCCTCACGGGCCGTGAGGTCCGTCAGGTCGGGGAGGAACTCGTGGAGCGGAGGGTCGAGCAGCCGAACCGTGACGGGAAGGCCGTCCATCGCCTCGAGCACGGTTTCGAAGTCGTGGGTCTGCGCCTCGCCCAGTTCGGTGAGAGCTGCCGCCGCAGCCTCGGGGGCGTCGCTCAGGATGAACCGGCGCATGACCGGGAGCCGCTCCGCCGAGAGGAACATGTGCTCGGTGCGGCACAGCCCGATTCCCTGGGCCCCGAGAGTGCGGGCATGGCCGGCGTCGCCCTCCGTGTCGGCGTTGGCCCGCACCTGTACGTGGCCGGCCGCCACCTCGTCGGCCCATTCGAGCAGGGTGTCCAGCTCGGGCGGCGGGTTCTCCCCCACGATCGGCAGGATCCCCGTGTAGATGTTGCCGGTCGATCCGTCGATGGTGATGTCGTCGCCGGCGTGCAGCACCGTCGCACCGATCGTGACGCTGTCACCGTCGACGTGGACGTCGGCCGCTCCCACCACGGCAGGGATGCCCCAGCCACGGGCAACCACCGCGGCATGGCTGACCAGGCCACCGCGGCAGGTGAGGATCCCCTTCGATGCCTGCATTCCCAGCACGTCGTCGGGCGTCGTCTCCGGTCGCACGAGCACCACGTCGATGCCGTGTTCGACAGCTTCGAGGGCGGCATCCGCGGAGAGGACCACCTTGCCGGCAGCAGCTCCCGGGGAGGCGGGCAGCCCTGCGCCGACCGGCACCGCATCCGGGCCGGCGTCGAGCCGCACGTGGAAGAAGTCGGCCAATTCCTCTGGCTCGATGCAGTTCAGTGCAGCCGCCACCGCCAGCCCGTTGCGGGTCTCGTTGGCCTCGCGCACGGCCGTCGCGATCGTGTCCCCTACTCCCCTCGCCATGGCGGCCACCGTACTCATCGGGACATGCCTCCTGAGAGGCCTGACCGGGTCATCTCCACGCAGATCTTTGCGGCAGCACCTATCCTGAGGGCCTCATGGCTGACACAGCGACAGACGGGCCGCGACGAATCGGCCGCCCACCCAAGCTCGACGAGTACGGCACTCCGACCCGCGAGCGCCTGTTGAACGCTGCGGTCGCAGCGTGCATCGAGCACGGCTACGAGGAGGCCACGCTGTCCGACATCGCCCGCCGCGCCGACGTCTCGACACCCGCGGTGTACAGCCACTTCAGCGGCAAGGCCGAGTTGATGATCGAGGCGAGCAAGCAGACACTGCAGCAGATCAACGCCGACTATCTCGCGCCGACCAGCCGCAACCGCAACACCATCCGCGCGTGGATGGCGCCCGAGGCCAGCAAGATGCGGCGGATGCTCCTCGAACTGCACCGAGGTGCCGCCAGCCATCCCGAGCTCAGACAGATGATGGACGAATGGCACCGCACCCACGCGGCGAATCTGCAGGAGCAGGTCCCCTACCACCCCGCGGAACTCAAGGTGCTCTACCTCTTCATGATGGGGATGCTCCATCTCGAGGACATGTCCGCGCTCGAGGCAGAGCACGAGGATCTGGTTCGGGTTGCCATCGAGGCCACCGGCCGCTGGCCGAGTTCGCGGCCCGACTGATCGCTCGGCTGCCCGCTCCGACATCGAGTTAGTTACGCTTCGTTCAGCAACTCCGTCCGGGGGGCGGAGAAGGAGGAGCCATGAACGATCTCGATGATCGCATCGACCGGTTTGCGGCGCGCCAGCCCGATCTGCGAGCAGATCCGTTCGGGCTCTTCGCCGACCTCCAGGCCGACGACCGGCCGGCGATCTGGAGCGAGGCGCTCGGTGCGTGGATGGTCACCCGCCGTCAGGAGGTGCTCGACGTCGTACGCGACACCGACACCTGGTCGAACCGGTCGGCGTCCGGGGCGGCACGCACCTCTTCCCTCGCCGGCAAGATCATGGAACTGGCGGGCGAGCCGGAGATGGCCGAGATGCTCCAGCGCCAGATGAGCCCCGAGCGCAGGGCCACCGTTCTGCTCGCCGCCGACCCACCCGACCATCAGCGCCAGCGGCGGGCCCTGAACGATGCGTTCCACCCGAAGCGGATCAAGGCGCTCGAACCCGAGGTGCAGGCACTGTCCGACCGTCTCGTCGCGGAATTCGCCCGACGCGGGCGAGCCGAGTTGGTGTCGGAGTACACGATCCTGTTGCCGATGACGGTCATCGCCCGCGCCCTCGGCGTGCCCGAGGACCAGCTCATGACGTTCAAGAAGTGGTCGGACGACATCGCGATCCCGATCGGCAACGCCAACCCTTCCGTCGACCAGGTGCGCGAGTTCGTCCGCAGCCAGGACGCCTTCCAGGAGTACTTCACCGCTGCTCTGCTCGAGCGGGAGGGCAACCCCTCCGGGGACCTGATCTCCGATGTGGCGAATGCCGAGGTCGACGGTGAGCCGCTCTCGCTGGCCGAGCGACTCTCCGCGCTGAGCCAGTTCTTGGTGGCCGGCAACGAGACCTCGACCACTCTGCTCACGAACATCGCCCGCCATCTGGCGACGAACCCGGAGTTGCGCGACGAGGTCGCCGCCGACCGGTCGCTCGTGCCGAAGCTGGTGGAGGAGGCACTGCGCTTCGAAGCCCCGGTGCAGGGGCTGTTCCGCCAGGCCAACCACGACACGACGATCGGCGACATCGAGATCCCGCAGGACGGCCTGGTGTGGGTCGCCTACGCGGCCGCCAATCGCGACCCCGACGGGTGCCCGTTCCCCCACGACATGAAGCTCGATCGGGAACGCAACATCCACCTCTCGTTCGGCCATGGCGAGCACTACTGCATCGGCGCCGGACTCGCCCGCCTCGAGGCCGTGATCGGCACGAACGCTCTACTCGATCTGCCGAACCTCCGCGTGGCCGAGGGGTTCGAGCCGAGCTACGCCGACAGCTTCATCCTCCGCGGCATGACGAGCCTCGAAGTGCAGTTCGACCCGGCCGGGTGAGCGCGGTGGCCCCTCAGTTGGCAGAGGGGTCGATGTGGCCCGAGGGGTACGCCGAGATGAGGGTCTGCTTCCAGGCGACGTCGTTGAACGGGTCGCCTGGGACGGCGTGGACGATCCCACGCGTCGACAGATCGCGCAGGAACGTGTCGGTGATGAGCTCGGGGCTCAGGTCGTCGCTGTGGTCGTCGTACGCAGCAGCCTCCTCCTCGGTGGAGAAGCAGTAGGCCTTCCACAGCACCGACTGGCGGACTGCGCCGTACTCGTATCGGCGGAGGACGTCACCGTCGTGATGGACCTCCCAGTGCCGATCGTCGGTCAGAACGAGCCGGGCGTGGTAGGGGATCGCGTCGCCGGGCACATGGGCCTCGGCGGATCCGATCGGGCCGACGCGGTGGTAGGTGTACTCGTTGTCGGCCATGAGCGCCATGTTGTAGAACGGCGGCCGCACCGACAGCGAGGGCTTGTCCATGCCCTGGGGCCAGTACTCGAACTCCCCGCCCTCGCCCTCGTAGAACCAGCTGATCGCGGAGGCCACCGGCACCGCCCAGTCCTGGAACAGGCCCGAGTAGCCCATCGGCTCGAGCATCCAGCTCGGCACCTCTCGGTTCATGGCACCGCGGAAGAAAGGGAGATCGAGATGGGGTGGGAGACCGGCCATCGGCAGGTTGAGGTTGGTCATCATCGCGACGGGCCGGACCACCTCGGCCTTGAAGATCCACCGGGCGGTGTTCATGAACGTGGGGTTGCGGAACAGTTCCTCGGCACCGTCGAAGACGACCTTGCCCCCGAGGGCCCAGAAGTTGCGGAACCAGCCACCGGTCCACTCGACGCCCGGATGCTTGTGGACGGCTTCCTCGGTCTTGTAGGGAGCACCCTTCACGAGCAGGTCGACCACGGCCTGTGGGTCAGGGAACGCAGTGTCGAGATATGTGGGCGGAACGAGCGGGGCAGCACTGCGGGTGATCATCGCAACCTCCAGGGGCGCGCCCGACCGTACCCGTGGTCGGGCACAGTGGGGAGGGCCGAAACTCACAGTTCGCGCCCAATTCACCTGTTCGCGGCGAGTTCCGGAACGCTGTACGTGGCGATCGTGCAGCTGACGGCGAAGATCGGGATGGGCTCGCAGAAGTGGAGCGTCCCCTTCGCTCCGCCGGCAGCGGCCGAGACGGTGATGAAGGTGCGGATCTCGAAGCCGCCTTGGCCGGCTTCCGCATACACGGTGAGGTCGTCGTAGTCGAGGAGTTCGGCGCGGTCGTTGCGGCACCAGCGGTCCATGAAGTCGCGGTCCCACTCCTCGTTGATCTTCCCCGAATCGGGGGTGGCCGGCCAGTGCGAGATGCCGCCCGTCCCGACCACGGCGACCCGCTCGGGCATGGCGTCGGCGGCGGCGCGGATCGACTCGCCGAACTGCCAGGCACGGTGCAGCGGAGCCAGCGGCGGGCCCTGGCAGTTCACGTTCACCGGGATCACCGGCAGGTCGTACCGCGGGGTGAGGAAGTGGAGGGGCACGCTGATGCCGTGGTCGAACTTCCACTCCTCTGCGTATGCCACGTCGGAGGTGTTCATCACCTCGGTGATGAAGCGCCGGGAGAGGTCGCGGTCGCCGGGCACACGGGTCTTCTCGATGCCGAGCCAGTCGGAGTTCTCGATGGGGCCCTCGTAGTGATCGGCCATCCCGATGGCGAACGACGGCATGTTGTTCATGAAGAAGTTGGCGAAGTGCTCGGCGGCGATGATCACCAACACGTCGGGACGTGCCGCTTCGAGATCGGCGCGCATCTGGTGGAAGGCGGCGTAGAAGGCGTCACGCACCTCGGGGTCGGCCTGGTCGGAGCGCCCGGTGATGCCCGGGGCGTGCGAGCAGACTCCTGCGAACACGATCGGCATCAGGTGTCCTCTCCTTCGTTGCCCACGCCCTGCACGGCGCGGCTGGTCTGGCCGATCGACTCGGCGTGGGCGTCGACTCCCTCATAGCCGGTCATGGCGTAGACGCCGGCCCGTACCGGACCGTGCTCCTCGATTCCGTCGCGCATGAGTTGGAGGTACTCGGCCCACTCGATGTCGTGGAAGGCGGCGAAGTGCATCAGGATCTGGCCGTTCACCCCGAGCACGTAGAGCAACCCGATGTCGGGTTCGGTGAGCGCACCGATCTCCTCGTCACTCAGTTCGTAACCGGCGATCGCCCCACTGCGATCCGCCCGGTACGCCTCCTGCACCACCTCCGACCGATTCAGCTCGTACAGGAACTTCTGCACGCTGTACAGGCTCATTCTCCCGCCCTGGTGTCAGACACCGCTTCAGGTTCGCGCTTCAGGTCGACTCGGCTCACGCGTCCCATTCCACCACGAGTGAGTTGGGGCCCCGGAAGGTGATGTTGGGGAAGTACTCCAGATGCTGGGCGGGCGCCAGGCGGAGTGAGGGCACTTTGTCGAGCAGGAGGTCGAGGGTGATCCGGGCCTCCATCTTGGCGAGACCCTGGCCGAGACAGAAGTGGATGCCCTTGCCGAAGGCGATGTTCTTGTTGGCGTTCGGACGATGGATGTCGAAGGTCTCCGGGTCGTCGAAGAGGTCGGGCTGGTGGTGGGCCGAGGCGAAGTTGAGGTACAGCCTCGTCCCGGCAGGGAGCTCGACGTCCCCGAGGGTGGTGTCCTCGGTGGTGATCCGCCGCCACGAGATCTGGGCCGACTCGTAGCGGAGCACCTCCTCGATCGCGTTCGTGACGAGACTGCGGTCGGCGACCAGTTCGTTCCACTGGTCGCGTCGGGGCAGCAGGCACAACAGCATGTTGCAGAGCAAGGCAGTCACCGGGTCGTGACCGGCGAAACTGATGCCGTAGACGACCGACTCGACCTCGCGGTAGCTGATGCCGGTCCCGTTGGAGGGGTCCGGGTCGGCGTCGTGGGCGGCCAGCAGTTCGGAGGTGAAGTCGTCGGCGGGCTCGGCGTGACGACCGGCCACGAACTCCCGGCAGTAGCGCCAGTAGTCGAGCATGCCCTGGGCGATCTCGACCTGCTCCTCGGCGGTGGGCTGGCCCCACGAGAACGAGCGCCGGTTGACGCACCAGGCCTTCACCATCGCATCGTCGTCGGGCGGGAAGCCGATGAACCGGAACATGATCTCCGCCGGGAGCGGGAAGGCGAAGGCGGGGACGAAGTCCGTGGGACCTCCCTCGGCGAGCATCGTGTCGATGAGTTCGGAGGCCCGCGACCGCATGTAGTCCTCGAGTTGGCGGAGACGCCGATTGCCGAAGCCCTGGCGCGTGTAGACGCGGATGCGGCCGTGGTCGGGCTCAGGCCGGTTCGACATCACCGCCACCGGGTCGAAGTCGACTGCGCTGAGGATCTCGGCCGCCTCCGGCGCCAGCGGGAACACCGGGTCCTGCACGTTGGTGGACGCGTACGTGTCGGGGTGGGTGAAGACGTGCTCGATGTCCTCCATCCGGGTGACGACCACGTGCCCGATCGGCTCGGCATAGAAGATCGGGTGGAGCTCGCGGACCTCGTTGGCAACGGGATACGGATCCTCCAAGTAGTCCTCGTTGAGCGGCGAGAACCCATGGTGCACGGGGCACCCGGGCGGCGCGCCGACAAGAGCGTCGGGTGCCTGGTGATACGTGTTCTCCGGCAAGAGGTCCCCTCCTGGTGTACCCGCCGTCGCCGGCGGGCGTGATGCTGCCCATTATCGCGGGCCGACGCACTGCGCCCCGCCTCGGCCGATCTGGCCGACCGAAAGCTCCCCGCTCATGCGCGCGCTGGGGCCCGTTTCCGGGGGTTCTGGCTGGTCTCGTTCCCGTCCGCGACGGCTGTCCGGGCCCGTCTCCGGGCCTTCCAGACACCTCAGAAACCCTTACAAACATTGACAAACAA
>CBFCWZ010000038.1:0-17233 GCA_965601935.1 uncultured Ilumatobacteraceae bacterium | reverse complement strand
CGACTACCGGTCGAACCCCCTCGAACACTACGAACCCCTCATCCGCGACACCCTCAGAGGGGTCTGACCGCTGCAGGTTCACGCTGCAGGTTCGCCAGAACCTGAAGCGGAAAGCTGAAGCGGTGTCTGACACCATCACGTAGCACGACAGCGGGGGTCGGACGCCAGGCTGCGATCGGTGTCTGACAGCATCGATCCGATTATCTTCCACGCTGATGGACTCGACGCTGCGGCGCCTGCGAATTGCGCTCGGGATGCTCATCGCGATCTGCGTGGTCGGGACGCTCGGCTACTGGGTACTGGGGATGACGCCGCTCGATGCGGCCTATCAGACGGTCATCAACGTGACCACGGTCGGCTTCCGGGAGCTGAGCCACTTCAGCGCAGTCGAGAAGATCTTCACGATGATCATCATCGTGTTCGGGGTGGCGACTGCTCTGTACTCGCTCACGCTGGCCATGCAGGTGGTCGTCGAAGGAGAGCTGCGACAATTCGTCGGGAGGCGGCGCATGGACAGGAAGATCAACTTGCTCAGCGGGCACACCATCATCTGTGGGTGGGGCAGGGTCGGCCGGGCCGTCGCCGCCGACCTCGCAGTGGCCGGAACGGAGATCGTCGTGGTCGACGAGATCGCCGATCGGGTGCGCGACCTCCCCTACCCGACGGTCGTCGGTGACGCCACCCTCGACGACACCCTCAGGGCGGCCGGCATCGAGCGCGCCTCCTCCCTCATCGCCGCTCTCGAAGGAGACGCCGACAACCTGTTCGTCACGCTCTCGGGCCGCGACATCAACCCCGATCTCTTCATCGTGGCGCGGGCCCGGCAGGACGACAGTGTGCCGAAGCTGGAACACGCCGGCGCCGACCGGGTCGTGAACCCCCAGGAACTGGGCGCGGCACGCATGGCCAGCTTCGTCGCCCGGCCGCACGTGGCCGAGTTCGTCGACGTCGTGATGCACGAGCGCAGCCTCGAGTTCCGGATGCAAGAGGTGCTGATCCCCGAGTCCTCGCCGGTGGCGGGCAAGTCACTGCGCGAGGCCAACGTGCGCGACGCCACCGGGGTCCTGATCCTCGCGATCCGCCACCGCGACGGCTCGTTCGACACCAATCCCACTCCGGACTCGGTGGTCCAGCCCGGTCAGGTGCTGATCGCAGTCGGCACCGACGCCGAACTCAACCACCTGCTCGAGTGGGCGGGTTGACCCACGTGGCGCCGACGCACGTCCTCCTCGACCTCGACGGGACCATCTCCGACTCGTCCCCCGGCATCGGCAACTCGCTCCGCCATGCGTTCGGCGCCTGCGGCCTCCCGGAACCGAGCGACGAGGAGGTCCGCACCATCATCGGACCCCCCTTCGAGATCGGCCTGCCGCAGATCGGCGTGGACGAAGCCGACGTGAGCCGGGTGGTCGATGCCTACCGGGACCACTACCAGGCAACGGGCCTGTTCGAGAACGAGGTCTACGACGGCATCCCGGAGCTGCTCGACCGGCTCGTCCGGACCACGACGCTCGCCATCGCCACGGCGAAGCCGCAGGAGACCGCCGAACGGATCCTCGAACACTTCGGGCTGGCCGACCGGTTCGACGTGATCGTGGGAGCCACCATCGAGCTGGGCAGCCCACGGCGAACGAAAGCCCAGGTCATCACCCACGTGATGGCCGAGTTGGGGCTGTCGAGCGGGCCCGACACCATGATGGTGGGCGACCGGGACCACGACGTCGAAGGTGCCACCGCCAACGGGATCCCGTGCATCGGGGTCACCTGGGGTTTCGGCTCGACCGACGAGCTCGTGAACGCCGGGGCGACCACGGTGGTGCACTGTCCCGCCGACGTTGTGCCTGCCCTCGCCAGCATCTACCGTGAGCACCTGCGATGAGCACCGTTGACCCCTCGACGTCGGCTTCCCCCGAAGCACCCGAAACCGTCCCTGTGCCGGCCCGCGAACGGTCCGCCGCCGACCGGTTCATGCGCACCCTGTTGCGCCTCGACGACACCGACACGGCCACCGCCGCCGAGGCCCGCTCGTCGTTCCAGAAGTCGCTGGTCTTCACCGCCTGCCGGTGCACCCTGATGTACCTGGTGTTCCCGTTCGTGCTCCCCCTGGTGGGCATCGCCCGGGGCGTGGGCCCGGTGATCGGGATCGTCATCGGCATCCTGGCGGTCTTCTCGATCGTCTATTCGATCCGACGGTTCTTCAAGGCCGACCACTCCAAGCGCTGGCACTACACGGTGTTCGGCACCGTCATCATCGGCTTCCTCGTCTATCTCACGATCAAGGATCTGGTCGATCTCACCAGCTGACGGTTTCACGAACGCACGAGCGTTCGTTCCGTGACGATCGCGGTCCGGAAATGAGGCATGATGGGCGGGCTCTACTGCTCGACCATCAGGGGGAACTCCGTGGAAGTCACTGTCACCGTCAACGGAACTGCGCACACGCACGACGTCGAACCGCGCACGTTGCTCGTCCACTTCATCCGTGAGCACGTCGGACTGACCGGCACCAACATCGGCTGCGACACCTCGTCGTGCGGCGCCTGCTCGATCCACCTGGACGGTGAAGCGGTCAAGAGCTGCACGGTGCTCGCCGCCCAGGCCGACGGCGCGGAGGTCACCACCATCGAGGGCATGGCCGCCGAGGACGGCACCCTGCACCCGATGCAGCAGGCATTCATGGAGAACCATGGCCTGCAGTGCGGCTACTGCACGCCCGGCATGGTGATGGCCGCGTCGAGCCTGCTCCAGGAGAACCCGAGCCCGACCGAAGAAGAGGTGCGTATCGGTCTCGAGGGCAACCTCTGCCGTTGCACCGGCTACCACAACATCGTCCAGTCCGTCCTCGCCGCAGCCGACAGCTGAGCGACCGGACCACACGTACTCTTCGACGCACCACTGGATGGGGGTCCAGACATGACAGTCACGGAAAACGCCACGGGGAACGGGGTCCTCGGCCAGCGCCTCCTGCGTAAGGAGGATCCGGCCCTGCTCACGGGCGAGGCCGTCTACACCAACGACATGAAGGTTCCCGGCGCGCTCTGGCTCGCCGTGCTCCGCAGCCCGTTCGCCCACGCCCGCATCACGTCGATCGACGTGAGCGGCGCCCTGGCCATGGACGGGGTGCACAGTGCCCACACCGGCGCCGACCTCGCCGACACGTGGGCGTCGCCCATGCCCTGTGCGTGGCCCGTCACCGACGACATGAAGAACCCGGCGCACTACCCGCTGGCCGTCGACAAGGTGGCCTATGTCGGCGACGGTGTGGTCGCGGTGCTCGCCGAGTCCGAGGCGATCGCCCACGACGCCCTCGACGCCATCGACGTCGAGTACGAGCCGCTCCCGGCCGTGCTCGATCTCGAAGAGGCGATGCAGGACGAACTGGTCATCCACGACGACATCGGTACCAACGTCTCCTACACCTGGCCGCTGCTCATCGAGGAGAACGAGGGCGACGTCGAGCGCGCCTTCGCCGATGCCGCCTACACGGTGTCGGAGCGGTACGTCCAACAACGTCTGATCCCGATGGCGATGGAGCCGCGTGCGGTGGTGGCGATGCCCCAGCCGTTCGGCGGCGACATGACCCTCTACTCGGCCACCCAGGTGCCCCACATCCTCAAGGTGATGGCGGCACTCACACTCGGCATCCCCGAGCACCAGATGCGGGTCGTCTGCCCGGCGGTCGGCGGCGGATTCGGTTCGAAGCTGAATGTCTACGCCGAGGAACTCCTGTGCGTCGCCCTCGCCCGCACGCTGAACACACCGGTGCGGTGGAACGAGGAGCGTTCCGAGAACGCGCAGGCCACCACTCATGGGCGGGCCCAGATCCAATACGTCGACCTCGCCGCCGACGCCGCTGGGAAGCTCACTTCGATGAAGGTGCGCCTCGTCGGCGACATGGGCGCCTACCTCCAACTCGTCACACCCGGTGTACCACTGCTCGGTGCGTTCCTCTACGGCGGTGTCTACGAACTGCCGAAGGCGTTCGACTTCTCGTGTACCTCGGTGTTCACCACCATGACCCCGACCGACGCCTACCGCGGGGCCGGCCGGCCCGAGGCCACCTACGCCATCGAGCACGCGATGGACGCGCTGGCCCGCGAGATCGGGGTCGATCCACTCGAGCTGCGCCGCCGCAACTTCATCCCGAGAGACGCCTTCCCGTACGAGGCCTACACCGGGCTCGTGTACGACTCGGGCGACCACGACAAGGCGGCCACCATCGCCGAAGACCTCATCGACTACTCGGGGCTGCGGGCGCAACAGGCAGAGATGAACGTCGAAGGCTCCACCAAGCGGCTCGGCATCGGTGTCTCGACGTACTTCGAGATGTGCGGTCTCGCCCCGTCGCGCGTGCTCGCCTCGCTCAACTACGGAGCGGGCGGCTGGGAGTCGGCCACCGTGCGAGTGCTGCCCACGTCGAAGGTGCAGGTGGTCACGGGGACCTCGCCGCACGGCCAGGGTCACGAAACGGCCTGGTCGATGATCGCCGCAGAGAAGTTCGGCATCGATCCAGCCGACGTCGACGTGCTCCACTCCGACACGGCCATCGCCCCGCTCGGCCTCGACACCTACGGCTCGCGTTCGCTGCCGGTCGGTGGCGTCGCCATCGGGATGGCCTGCGACAAGGTCATCGACAAAGCCAAGGAGATCGCCGCCCACCAACTCGAGGCCAACGCCGACGACCTCGAGTTCCAGGGAGGCGTGTTCCGGGTGGCCGGCTCCCCCGACAAGGAGATGCCACTCGCCGCGATCGCCTTCGAGGCCTTCACCGCCCACGACCTGCCCGACGGCCTCGAACCGAACCTCGAAGCCCAGGTCACATATGACCCGCCCAACTTCTCGTGGCCCTTCGGCACCCACATCTGTGCCGTCGAGGTCGACACCGAAACCGGCGAGGTCGAGATCCTCACGTACGTGGCCGTCGACGACTGCGGCGAACGGGTCAACCCGCTCATCGTGGAGGGTCAGGTCCACGGCGGCGTCGTCCAGGGCATCGCCCAGGCCCTCTGGGAAGAGGCCCGCTTCGACGACGACGGCAACCTTCAATCGTCCACGCTGGCCGAATATCTCGTACCCGCCGCCAGCGACGTCCCGGCGATCACGCTCGGCGAGAGCGTGACGCCCTCCCCCACCAACGAGCTCGGGGTCAAAGGTGTCGGCGAGGCCGGCACCATCGGCGCCGCCCCCTGCGTGATGAACGCGGTGGTCGACGCGCTGTCCGGCCTCGGTGTGCGCGACCTCCAGATGCCCGCCAGCCCCATGAACGTCTGGAACGCCATCCAGGCAGCAACCAACCAGGAGAACAAGCAGTGATCCCCGCACCCTTCGACTACGTCCGCGCCGGTTCCGCCGAAGAAGCCATCAGCCTCATCGGTGAGCACGGTGACGAAGCCAAGTTCATCGCGGGCGGCCACAGCCTCCTGCCGTTGATGAAGCTGCGCCTGGCCCAGCCGACGGTGCTGATCGACATCGGCCGGGTGTCCGATCTCTCCTACATCGAGGAGCACGGCAACGAGGTACGGATCGGCGCGCTCACCCGCCACATGGACGTGGAGAACTCCGATGTCCTTGCCGAGCACGCCCCGCTGCTCGCCCATGCAGCCAGCCACGTGGGTGACCCACAGGTCCGCCACCGCGGCACCATCGGCGGCTCGATCGCCCACGCCGACCCGGCCTCCGACCTGCCGGCGACCACACTCGCGATGGGTGCCACGTACGTGGCCCAGGGCCCGAACGGAACCCGTGAGATCGCGGCGGGCGACTTCTACCAGTCGTTCCTCACGTCGGCGCTGCAGCCCGACGAGATCCTCACCGAGATCCGGGTGCCGAAGATGAAGAACGCCGGCTGGAGCTTCCAGAAGTTCAACCGCCGGGCCCAGGACTGGGCCATCGTGGGCGTCGCCGCCTGGCGCAACGACGGCGACTCGGGGGTCGGTCTGGTGAACATGGGATCCACCCCGATCCTGGCGAGCACCGTGTCGTCGGCGCTCTCCGGCGGTGCCTCCGTCGAAGACGCCGCCGAGCAGGCGGCCGCCGAGGCCGAGCCGCAGTCCGACCTGAACGCCACCGTCGAGTACCGCACCCACCTCGCCAAGGTTCTCGTGCGCCGGGCCCTCGAAGAGGCCACCGCCGGCGACGAACGAGGCAAGGGTGAACGCACCGGCCAGCACTGATCGTGGGTGTCGGCCACGCCGCGCCTCGAGCGTTTCGAGTTCGGCGTGACCGACACCATCACGCGGTGAACCGGCAGCCGGCCCGCCACTAACCTCTGGCGGCAGTGTTGTCGCCGGACGTCGAAACCGCCGCCCCGCGGCTCCTTGATCGCAAGTCCCTCCCATGGGCACGTGTCAGGCTCGCGCTCGTCCTCGCCTACGCCGTCGGGTACGTGTGGTGGTTCTTCGAGTACGGGATCATCATCGACCGCATCTCGGTGCTGCTGTCGGTGGCCTTCTTCCTGGTGGTCGCCAGCATCGGCCAGCCACCGCGCCGCTGGTTGATGATGTTCGGCGACCTCTTCTTGTTCGTGGCGATGTGGATCGCCTACGACGAGAGCCGCGGCATCGCCGACCAGGTCGGGTTTCCCATCCAGGTCGAGTCGGTGCGCAACCTCGACCGGATCCTGTTCTTCGGCGCCGACCCCGTGGTATGGCTGCAAGACACCTTCGACAGGGGCCCCGACAACGTGCAGTGGTACGACGTCGTGGGCTCGATGGTCTACTACTCCCACTTCATCGTTCCACCGGTCACGATCGCCGTGCTGTGGTTCATCAGCCGGACACAGTGGGTGCGCTACATGCGCCGGTTCGCCACGGTCCTCTTCATCGGCTGCGCGATGTTCGTCCTGCTCCCGACCGCCCCGCCGTGGATGGCCGCCGGCGGCAAGAACCGACTCGGTCTCGAACTCGACGCGCTTCCCCCACTCAGCCGCCCCACCGGCCGGGGGTGGCGCCACATCGGGCTCGACGCGTTCGTCAAGGCGTGGGACCACGGCCGTGATTGGGCGAACCAGGTGGCAGCGATGCCGTCACTGCACTCGGCGTTCGCCATGTTCATCGTGCTGTTCTGCTTCCAGTGGGTGAAGGACTGGCGCTGGCGGGCGCTGATGCTCCTCTATCCCCTGTCGATGGCGGTGGCGTTGATGTACTTCGCCGAGCACTACTTCGTCGACGCGCTGGCGGGTTGGGCCGTCGTGTTCTTCAGCTTCTGGCTGTGGGACCGCATCGAGAAGAGGTGGGCCGCCCGCCGGGAACGGCTCGCCGCCGAAGGGCTGCTCGCCGAGATCGACGAGAGGTACGGCGCCGACGAGAGCGCCGCTCAGAGCAGCCCGAGGTAGTTCCCGCCGTCCACGTGGAGCTGTACGCCGGTGGTGAACTTGGCCTGGTCGCTGCACAGGAACGCCACCACCGACCCGAAGTCGTCGGCGTCACCCATCCGCATCGACGCGATCTGCTCCGCGGAGTAGATCTGCTGCACCCGGGGCGTCTCGTGGAGGCCGGGCTGCACCGTGTTGACGGTGACCCCAGAGGCAGCGACCTCGAGGGCGAGGGTCTTGAGGAACCCGGTGGCCCCGGCCCGCGCGGTGTTGGAGAGGATCAGCTCGCCGATCGGCTGACGCACCGAGATCGATGTGATGGCGACGACGCGACCCCACCGCTGCTCCTGCATCGCCGGAACGGCCGCCTTGCACATGGCGACGACCGACATGAGGTTGAGTTCGAGCGCGGCGGGATAGGCCTCGACGTCGGTGGAGGCGAAGGTGCCGGGCGGTGGACCGCCCGCGTTCGGCACGAGGATGTCGACCCCGCCGAGCAGGTCCTGCGCAGCTTCCACGAACCCGGCAGCACCCGCAGGCGTCGACACGTCGGCCTCGATGGCGACGCAGCCGTTGCCCACCTGATCTGCGGCTGCGCGCAGCTTGTCCGGGTCGCGCCCGCAGATGGCGACCTGCACACCTTCTGCCGCGAGAGCCGTGGCGGCCCCGAGTCCCAACCCCGATGATGCAGCGGCCACCGCCGCCCGACGACCAGCAATCCCCAAATCCATTCCCGGGACAGTACCTCCCACCCTTGCGTCGCGATTCCCGTCCCCGAGCCACACATTCCGCGACGCAGACGAGCACCGTTGGCTCCTGTGCGCGTCTGCGTCGCGTTCTTGGTGCGAGGAGCGCAGAAATCGCGACGCGAACGGGGACGGTTCAGTCGACCGGCGAGGTGAGGACGCGGATCGAACGCGGGGCGACCTCGACACGACCGGCGATGGGTCTCGGCTCGACGAACCCCGACTCGTGGGTGGTGTCGACGAGGGTCGTCCAGTTGCCGGGTGGAAGATGGTCGAAGTGGACCGGCTCCCACCACATGTTGGCCATGACCACGAGTCCCGGCAGCGCCCACCCGATCGACCGGGAGTGATGGTCGACGTCAGGGGGACCCTCTGCGCCGAACCATTCGACATCGTCGCCCCACGGCTCACCGTCGACCAGCGCCGGCTGACGTGAGCGGAGCTCGATCAGGCCCCGCACGAATTCCTCCTGGGCCAGAAACTGGTCCCGTCGGTCCCAGTCGATCCACGAGATCTCGTTGTCCTGGTTGTAGGCGTTGTTGTTGCCGTGCTGGGTGCGGGCGAACTCGTCGCCCGCCACGAACATCGGCACGCCGGCACTCAGGAACAGCAGGCACAGGGCGTTGCGCATCTGCCGACGGCGGAGCGTCATCACCTCGTCGGGCACACCTTCGTCCCCCTCGTGGCCGCAGTTCCACGACCGGTTCGGCTCGTGGCCGTCGGTGCCGCCCCAGCCGTTGGCCTCGTTGCGTCGATGGTTGTACGCCACGAGGTCGTAGAGCGTGAACCCGTCGTGGGCGGTGAGGAAGTTCACAGTGGAAGTCGGCGACGGGAAGAGGTCGTCGCTCCCGGCCACACGATGGCGGAGGACCGACACCAATCCCGGCTCACCGCGCAGAAAGCCGCGCACATCGTCGCGGAACCGGTCGTTCCACTGCATCCAGCGGGCATCGGGGAAAGCATCGCCCAACTGGTAGTGGGACATGTCCCACGGCTCGGCGACGAGTCTCACGAGTCGGCGCGATGCCCAGTCCCCGATCCGCCGCACGAACTCGGGGTCGCGGGCGAGCACGGTGGCGAGGTCGAAACGAAACCCGTCGACGCCGAGGTCGGCGAGCCGGTCGAGTCCCTCCATCACGAGGTCCTGGGCGAACGGCGACGTGGTGTCGATGATGTTCCCGGTCCCGGCGTCGTCGAGGTAGTCGCCCTCTTCGGTGGTCGCGTAGTAGTCATGCGCGGCCAGGCCGCGGTGGCTGTAGACGGGCCCGTCCGCCCCCAGCTCGGTGGTGTGGTTGAACACCACGTCGAGCCAGACCTCGATGTCGCGGTCGTGAGCCCGGGCGATCAGTTCCGCCAGCTCGGCCGGAGCGTCGCCGCCGGCGGCGTACTGGCGGTGAACCGCACCGAAGACGAGCGGCATGTATCCCCAGTAGTTCCCTTCGTCGGGATCGAACTGGTGCACCGGGAGCAACTCCAGCACGGAGACCCCCAGGTCGGCCAGGCGCGGCAGCTCATCGGCGATCGCTGCGAACGTGCCGGCGTCGACCGAGGGACGTCGCTTGGTGAGGCCACGGGCATGGGCTTCGTACACCACGAGAGGGCGGCTGGTGTGCCGCTGGGGGAACGGGCCGGGCCACCGCCTGGCGACAGCGAGTGGTGCCACATCGTGGTTCGGCGGCTCCCCCTTCCACGCCGCTGCCCGCGAATGCCCCTCGGGGAACCAGACCTCGCAGGCCGACGGGTCGACGAGGGTGCGGCCGGGATCGAACCCCGACTCGGCAGGACCGTGGGCGACGAGCCCATAGCGGGTCCCGGAGGGAAGCGAGGCCAGCCAGCGCGAACCACTCCGCTCCATCGGCGTGCGCACCCCGTCGACCACGAGCTCGACCAGCTCGGCGGCAGGGGCATGAACGGAGATGTCGACGATGTCCGGGTCGTTGGGGCCCGCCTGCATCGGCCGGACCCTACCGAGCCCCAACCCGCTCCGACCCGAAGCTGCAACGGAAAGCTGCAACAGGTGTCTGACACCGATGGCAAGTAGCGTCGGGGGGGATGACTCCCGACGACGTCAGTGACTCGCTCGCGGCCCAGGGCTACTTGCCCGATGACGGCATCGCCACCGCCGTGTTCCTGGCAACGACGCTGCAGAGGCCACTTCTCCTCGAGGGCGAAGCCGGGGTGGGCAAGACCGAGCTGGCGAAGGCGCTGGCGGCCAGCACCGGGGGCGAACTCATCCGGCTGCAGTGCTAAGAAGGCATCGACGTCGCCCAAGCGGTGTACGACTGGGACTACGCCCGCCAGCTCCTCCACCTGCGTGCCACCGAGGCGTCCGGTGAGGCCCGACAGCGTTCCGCCGACGAGCTCGAGGCCGAGCTGTACAGCGAGCGGTTCCTCGTGAAGCGGGCCGTGCTCAGGGCGATCGAGCCCGTCGACGGACCGCCGCCCGTCCTCCTCATCGACGAGGTCGACCGCGCCGACGACGAGTTCGAGGCCTACCTGCTCGAGGTCCTGTCCGAGTACCAGGTGACCGTGCCCGAGGTCGGCCTCTTCTCGGTCGACCGGCCACCACTGGTCGTGCTCACCTCCAACCGCACCCGCGACGTCCACGACGCGCTGAAGCGGCGATGCCTCTACCACTGGGTGGAGCATCCCGGGTTCGACCGTGAGGTCGCCATCGTGCGGCTGCGGGCACCCGATGTCGACCAGGCCCTGGCCCGGCAGGTGGCCGCGGCCGTCGGCGCCCTGCGCGGGCTCAACCTCTACAAACCCCCGGGGGTGGCCGAGACGATCGACTGGGCGACCGCCCTCGGACGCCTCGGCGCCACCGAACTCGACGAGACGCTGGTCGAGAACACCTTGGGCACCGTGCTCAAGTACCGCGAGGACCATCAGCGGGTCGAGCAGCACGGCGTGGCCGACATCGTGAAGCAGGCCTTCGAGAAGGGCCTCGTCCACGGGTGACCGCGGTGACTTCCGCGAGTGCCGTGGCCGTGGCCGACCCCGCCGAGATCGCCGTCGCCTTCGCCCGCGTCCTGCGGGGCGTGGGCCTGAACGTGCCGATGAGCTGCAGCAACACCTTCGCCGAAGCACTCACGGCGGTGGGCATCGGCGACCGCGACGCCACCTACTGGGCGGGCAGGGCGACCCTCGTGCGTCGCCCCGAGGACATCGCCGTCTACGACCGGGCATTCGCCGTGTTCTTCGAGCACCGGGAGGGCGGCGAGCCCCCTCCCGAGGAGGAACCCCTCCAGATCACCATCGCCGTCGACACCGGAGAGGACGACAGCAACGAGCACGCCGACACCGGGGAGGCCTCCGACGAGCCGACCATCGAGATGCGGTTCTCCGCCACCGAGGTGCTGCGCCAGAAGGACTTCGCCGACTACTCGGCCGAGGAACTGACCGAGGCCCACGAGCTGATGACCCGCCTGCGCCTCTCCGGCTCGCCCAGGGAGTCGCTGCGCCTCACACCCTCGAAGAGTGCGTCGCTGCGCCCCGACCTGCGACGGACCGTTCGCGCCGCGATCCGCGCCGGCGGAGAACCGATCGAGCGCCACTTCCGTGCCCCCAGCACGAAGCTGCGCCGACTCGTCCTCCTCCTCGATGTGAGCGGGTCGATGGAGCCCTACGCACGGGGCCTCATCCGCTTCGTCCATGCCGCGGTGGCGGGCCGCCAGAAGGTCGAGGCGTTCGCCATCGGGACCCGCCTCACCCGCGTCACGAGAGAGCTCACCAGCCGGGACCCCGACGTCGCGCTCACCGCTGCAGCCAACCGAGTCCACGACTGGAGCGGCGGCACTCGCCTCGGAGAGGCGCTCCAGATCTTCAACGACCAGTGGGGAGTGCGCGGGCTGGCCCGGAACTCGATCGTGGTGGTGCTGAGCGACGGCTGGGACCGGGGCGACCCCGACCAGTTGGCCGAACAGATGCAGCGCCTCCACCGCGTGACCCACCGGCTCGTGTGGGTGAACCCCCTCAAGATCACCCCGGGATACGCGCCGTTGGCCAGGGGAATGGCCGCCGCGCTGCCGTATGTTGACAATTTCGTGGAGGGCCACTCGATCGTGGCCATGGAAGAACTGACCCGCGTCATCGGCGAACCGTGACCGGCGAAAGGAGACCGACATGATCGACCTACTCGACGAGATCGACGAGTGGCGCGCTGCCGGACAGCGGATCGCCGTCGCCCGGGTCGTCGACATCGAGGGCTCCGGGCCACGCGACCCGGGGGCGGCGATGGCGGTCACCGAGACGGGCGAGGTCGTCGGCAGTGTGAGCGGCGGCTGCGTCGAGGGCGCGGTGGTCACCGAGTCCCTGTCGATCCTTGCCGGTGAGCGCCAGCCCGGCGTGATCACCTTCGGCTACTCCGACGACGAGGCGTTCGCCGTCGGCCTCACCTGTGGCGGGACGATCCACCTCTACATCGAGGAACTCGACTGGTGATCTTCGACCGCTACGCACAGCATCTCCGCGAGCACACCCCTGTCGCACTCGCCACCGTCATCGACGGCCCCCATGTGGGTTCGAAACTCCTGGTCACCGCGACCGAGGTGGTGGGGACGCTCGGGCACGACGACCTCGACCGTGTCGTCGCCCGCGACGCCCTCGCCGAACTCGAAGCCGCCAGGTCCGGTGTCCGCAGCTACGGCCCCGAGGGCCAGACCACACCGGAGGATCTGGTCGATCAACCGACGATCCGCGTGTTCGTGGAGTCTCACGCACCGCCACCCCAGATGTGGATCTTCGGTGCCGTCGACTTCACGGCCGCGCTGGCCAGGGTCGCCAAGGTGCTCGGCTACAAGGTCACGGTCTGCGACGCCCGTGAGGTGTTCGCGACGCGTCGTCGCTTCCCGATGGCCGACCGGGTGAAGGTCACCTGGCCGAGCCCGGTGTTCGAGGAACACGGCCACGAGCTCGGCCCCCGCGACGCAGTGTGCATCCTCACCCACGACCCGAAGTTCGACGTGCCGGCGGTGCGGGGCGCGCTCTCCAGCAACGTCGGCTACATCGGGGTGATGGGGAGCCGGAAGACCCACTCCAAGCGGATGGAGCGGCTGGCCGACGTGGGCGTCACGGACCCCGCCGACGTCGAGCGGCTGATGTCGCCGATCGGATTGGACATCGGTGCCCGCACGCCAGAGGAGACTGCGGTGTCGATCTGCGCCGAGATCATCGCCCGCCGCACGGGTCGGGCCGTGCCGAGCCTGCGCGACGGCGAGGGCGCCATCCACGCCTGAGCGGGAGTTGCCCGCCCGTGCTGCCGGGCGCCGTCAGCGACGGATGCTCAGCCGAGCGGGTCGCCGAAGGTGATCGAGCGATTCGACGTCATGTGGTCGAGTTCGACGTCGCGTCCGGTGTGCACGGCGTGCACGACGGCGTCGCCGACGCCGAGGTAGAGCATCACGTGACCCGGGTAGTAGGCCAGGTCACCCGCCTTGGCCTCGGAACGGTCGAGGCGGTTGGCCGAACTGATCTGCGAACCGCTCTGGCGGGCGATCTCGTGACCGGCCTCACTCCAGGCGAACGACGTGAGCCCGCTGCAGTCGAAGCCCTGGCCTTCGGCGCGGCTGCCGTAGCTGTACGGCACACCGAGCTGGGTCAGGGCGCCGAGTACGGCCTCTTGATGGTCGAGCGACGTGGAGCTCCAGGCCCGGACCATCTCCTGGGGGCTGTATCCGAGGTGCTCGGCGGTGTAGATCGCCGCATAGGCCCGCTGCTTCTGGTAGTTCCGCAGGGCCGTCGGATCGCCGGTGGAGTGGAAGTGCGCCAGCGCGTCCATCGCATCCTCGGCGTACTCGCTCACGCGGCCGGGGAGCCACACGGCCGGCTCGGCCTCCTGGGCGCTCGCCGTGCTGCCCGTGAACGACACCACGCCGATCGCAGCAGCGGCCGCGACGGCGGCCACGCGCGCGACGCGTCGCATTCGGGACATGGGTTTGTCAGAGAGGTTGGTCATGGGAGTTCCCGCAAGTGGTTGTCGTCGTCTCGATGAGGCGGCGTCAGCCACCATCGCCACGTTTCCGCCGTGACGTTCCGACACGTTATCGTCACCAAACCGCAATGTTTCAACCGGAACGCAATCTGATGGTCACCCGACGGTCATCTGTCGGGGCATCCGCGTTGCCCGGATTCGGAGGCGGCCACCCCGTTAACCTGGGGTGATGCCCCATCCGACCATTGCCGTGGTGCTCGCCGCGGGCGGCGGAACGCGATTTGTCGACAAAAATCACAAATTGCTCGCCGGCCTCCCGGACAGCTCCGACGGGCCGGCCGAGACCGTCTCGACGAGGGCGGTACGTCGCGCCGTCGACGCCGGCATCGGCCCCGTCGTGGTGGTCACCGGGGCCGTTCCGCTCGAACTCCCCGCCGGGGCGATCGAGTGCCACAACCCGTCGTGGGCCGACGGTCAGGCCACCTCGCTGCAGGCCGCGCTCGACGTCGTCCGCGAACTCGGTGCCACCTCGGTCGTGGTCGGGCTGGCCGACCAGCCGGGGGTCACCCCCGAGGCCTGGCGCCGCGTCGCCGCGGCCGACGCACCCATCGCCGTCGCCACCTACGACGGCCGACGCGGCAACCCCGTCGGCCTCAGCTCCGAGGTCTGGCACCTCCTTCCGAAGGAGGGGGACGAGGGCGCACGCCGTATCATGCGCGTTCGCGCCGATCTCGTACGGGAAGTACCCTGCACGGGTTCAGCAGCCGACATCGACACTGTGGAGGATCTGGCCCGATGGCAGAAAAGTTGACCAACGAGTTCACCGTGAACCGTTCGATCGAGGAGGCTTGGCCGATCGTCACCGACGTCGAGAAGATCGCGCCGTGCATGCCCGGTGCCGAACTCAAGGAAATCGAGGGCGAGACCTACCGCGGTGTGGTCAAGGTCAAACTCGGGCCGATCGCCACCCAATTCAAGGGTGAGGCCAACTTCGAGAGCCTCGACAACGAAGGGCACAACGCCGTCCTCAAGGCCGCCGGCCGAGACATCCAGGGTCGTGGCAACGCCAGCGCCGAGATCACCGCGATCGCGGAGAGCCTCTCCCCCACCAGCACCAAGGTCACCGTCACGACCGACCTCCACGTCACCGGGAAGGTCGCCCAGTTCGGACGCGGGATCATGGGTGAGGTCAGCGCGAAGCTGATGGAGGAGTTCGCCACGAACCTCAACACCATGCTCGACGAGGACGAGCCGACCGCGACCGAGTCCGCAGAGGCGGAGGCTCCCGCCGAGGAGCCGGCCGGCGACTCGGACGACGCGCCCGCCGTACGAAAGATCGAGGGACCGGCCACCGAGCCGATCGACCTGATGGAGGTGGGCGGTGGTTCGGTCGTCAAGCGGGCCATCCCACCGCTGGTGGTCCTACTGATCGTCTTCCTCCTCCTGCGCCGCCGCCGGGGCTGATGGACGACCGGGCCCGCGTCGAGGAACTCCTCGGGCGCCCCCCGAGGGGAGCCTTCGACGTCGTGGTCCGTGACGACGACGGGGACCCGGTCGTACTCCGCAACGCACCATTCCTCGACGACGGCACGCCGATGCCGACCCGCTACTACCTGGTCGGACGCGACCTCGTCGCCGATGTCAGTCGGCTCGAGGCAGCCGGAGGGGTCAAGCAGGCCGAGGCCGAGATCCCAGCCGATCAGATCGCCGGGGTCCACACCCGCTACGCCGTCGAGCGCGACTCCCAGATCGGCGACGACCATCCCGGGCCGCGCCCCTACGGCGGCGTCGGCGGCACCCGGGAGGGTGTGAAGTGCCTGCACGCGCACGTCGCCCACCATCTCGCCACCGGCGACGACCCGGTGGGTGCGTGGGCTCTCGCCCGGCTCGGTGACGCCGGTTCCCGCCCCACCGCCGGATCACTCGTGGTCGACATCGGCGACGCGAACACTGCGCTGGAGGTACGGGGCGGGGGTCGCTCGACTCTTCCTCTCGGCGCCGTCACACTGGCCGACGAGATCTTCGGCCAGAGCGAGGTGGCTCGACCCGAGGACCTGAGCAACGCCATCGGCTCGGTCCAGGACCATTTCGAAGACGTGCTGATGGAGTTCCCCGGCATGCTCGCCACCCCCGCAGTGTGGGCCCGCGGCGCGCATGCCGAGATGCTCGCCAGGGTCGAGATCGGCACCGACTCGGTCACGCGCAGCGAACTGGCCCGGCCCGATCTCGAAGAGGTCTTCCGCACCCTCGTCGCCGAGGATCACGCCACGCGAGCGGAGAACCCCGGCCTCGATTCCGGCCATGTGCGCAGCATCGTGGGGGCGTGTTGCGTCATCCTGGGGATCATGCGCCGCCTCCAGGCCGACCACGTCACCGTCGAGCCAGCCGCCCCGTCTGGAGTCGACCACGGCGCTCCCGGCGAAGTCGGCACGCCGACCGACGTGTCCGCGACCGCTATTTTCGAGGTCGACGGCTGATGGCGCTGCGTCACCCCTCTCGTTCGAGCACGCCGGTCCGCCTCTTCGGCGGCCGCGTCATGCTGCGGCCACTCGTTCCCGGTGACTTCCGTGAGTGGAGCGAGGTGCGGCGGCGCAACGCCGACTGGCTCACCGTGTGGGAGCCGAGCCGCCAGCCCCACCAACCCGACCCCACCACCGACAAGTCGGCGTTCTCGTCGCGTTGCATGCAGCGCGACCGCGACCGCAGCGCCGGCACCGCCTATCAGTTCGGCCTGTACGTCGGCCAGCAGGTCATCGGCGAGGTGAACCTCAACAACGTCATCCGGGGCGCGATGCAGTCCGGCACGGTCGGATACTGGGTCGACCAGCGCTACGCCGGGAACGGGTACGTCGGCGAAGGTGTGGTCGTGCTGTTGCAGTACGCGTTCGAACAACTGCGGCTGCACCGCATCGAGATCTGCATCGTCCCGCGCAACCAGCGCAGCCGACGCGTGGTCGAGAAGCTGCAGATCCGCGACGAGGGCGTCGCCGCGCGATACCTCGAGATCAACGGCACCTGGGAGGACCACGTGCGCTACGGCATCACCGTCGAGGAGTGGACGGAGCGCCGCGACGAACTACTGGAACAGTGGACCCACCCACGTGGGTCCACTGCCGCAGAACCTCAGTAGATGCCGTCCTGGGCCATCTCGATCTGACGAGCCTTCTGCTTGCGCACGGAGGTGCGCCGCTTCCACGCCTTGGTCTTCCAGTGACGCTTCGTCCGCGACTTCTTGGCGACCTT
>CBFCWZ010000037.1:0-17269 GCA_965601935.1 uncultured Ilumatobacteraceae bacterium | reverse complement strand
CATGACGTTGTAGTCGTCGAAGGCGAGTGGTTCTCCCTCCTCGGCCAGGATTCCGTTCCCCTTCGGCACGCGGAGTGGCGCGCCGTCCTTGGTGAACGACACCTGGCCGACGCCGCGCAGGTTGCCCGTGAAGGTGAGGACGATCTGGCCCATCGCGCCGCGCAGGTCCTGTGGCCGGATCTGGTCGTAGACGGCGTCGACGAGGTCGACGGTGACCACGCCGCCCTCCACGCCGGACTCGCCGATCAGACCTGGCTGGATCAGTGTGTCGAGGCCGATGCCCGCTGCCCCCGAGGGAGGTCCGGCCTCGAGCAGAGCCGCCAGTTGGGCGATGCCGAAGTCCTGCGGCAGTTCGCCGGGCACCGGCTGGAGGCCGTCGCGGGACAGGAGGTACACGTCGACGATCTCGGTCGGAAGCGTCGTCGTGGTGCTCTCGGCGGTCGTGTCGGGGGCGTCGGGCGGTGTCGTGGGGGGTTCTGTGGGCGGCGGCGCCAGCGTGGTCGTGGTGGACGTCGTCGTCGACTGCTCGGCCAGCCGGAACGGCACCTCGTCGTCGGCCAGGCTGTCGAAGCTGTCCTCCCCTGTCGGGATCCCGCACCCCATCGCGACGAGGCCCACCGTGCCGAGCAGCGCGAACCCGAGGCCGGCACGGAAGCGGCTCACGACTTCGCCTCGCTCACGTCGACGGGCAGTTCGATGACGAACCGGGACCCGCCCTGTGGACGGTCCTCGACCCATGCCGAGCCACCCATCGCCGCACAGTGCTCGACGACGAGAGCGAGCCCCAGCCCGGTGCCGATCTGTTGCCGGGCCGCGCTGCCACGGGCGAATCGTTCGAAGATCCTCTCCCGTTCGCTCTGGGCGACACCAGGTCCGCCATCTTCGACCGCGACGCGGAACCGTTTGCCGCGCTCGGCGGAGATCTCGATCCGCAGTGCGCCGCCGGCGTGGTTACGCGCATTCACGAGCAGGTTGCCGAGGATACGTTCGTACCGCACGCGGTCGAGGCGCACCTCGCGCGGGGCCCGCCGGAGCAACTCGACCGGAACGTCGTCGGCTTCATAGCGGGCGGCGATGCGCTCGGTGAACCCGAGGAGGTCGACGGTCTCCACGTTCAGATCAGCAGCTCCGGCGTCCATGCGGGACAGCTCGAGCAGGTCGATGACCATGCTGTCGAAGCGGCGGACCTGGCTGACGACCACGTCGAGCGCCTGCTGAGTACGTTCGGGCAGTTCGTCCCGCCGGCTGTCGAGGACCTCCACCGCCGCGGTCAGCGCGGTGATGGGCGATCGCAGCTCGTGGCTCACGTCGGAGGCGAACCTGGCCTCGCGCTCGATCCTCGTCTGGACTGCGTCGGCCATGTCGTTGAAGGAGCTGGCCAGGCGGTCGAGGTCGGGGTCCGACTCCTGATCGAGCCGCGTGTCGAGGCCGCCGGAGGCGATGTCCTCGGCAGCGTCGGCGACCTCTCCGAGCGGGCGGAGGAGGCGGCGGCTGGTGGAGAAGCCGAACAGGGTCGCGAGGAGGATCGTCCCCGCGGCACCGGCGGCGAGCGCGGTGAGGACTGCCCGCAGGGTGGTCTCGGTCGTGGTGGCGGGGAAGGCTTCGAAGTAACCGGTGTCGTGGCGGGCGATGTAGACGCCGACCGTGGCGTACGGGTCGCCTTCGATGTCGGCGAACTGGACTCCTGACCCCTGGCCACGGACCTCCACGACGAGCCGCTCGGGGAAGTCCTCCACCTGGTATCCGCAATCGGTGCACGTGTCGAAGTTGGGGTCGCTCGAGTCGAGAAGCGCGAATCCGCCCGGCTCGGGTCGCAGATCGCTCTGGAAATACAGCCCGACGCTCTCGGGCTCGCTGTCGAGGACTTCGGCCACCTCGTTGGCGTTCTCGAAGGCCTGCTGCTCTGCAGACGTTCGGCGCTCGTCGAGCAGGTTGGTGCGGGCGAACCCGTAGGTCACGGCGATGAGGACCGCCCCGGCCAGGAGAGCGATGAACCCGAAGAACAGCGTGACACGTGTGCGAAGACGGAGCGAGCGGTCACGGGCCACGTGCGTCAGTGTGGCAGGGATCGGGATTCCCGCCCTTTCACACCGCTGCCGGTGAGGCGCCAGGGGGAGGAAGGCACCCCACCGGGGCAGCGTGAACACCCACGATGATGGACGGCCCGTGTGACAGAGCAACGCTGACTTTGTGCGATTTCTGTAACGAACAGGGTGAGTGAACGGGGATTTCCGCGAAAGACTGTCGCTGCCATGGAGTCACTGCTGTTCATCGAGGACGACGACGCAATCCGGCTGGCGCTCTCGCTGGCGCTGGAGGACGAGGGCTATTCGGTGTCCGAGGCGGCCAACGGTCAGGATGGCCTGGCTCGATTCGCGGAGGAGTCTCCCGATCTGGTGCTGCTCGATCTGCGCCTTCCCGACATGTCGGGTTTCGACGTGTGCCGGGCGCTCCGAACCTCGAGCATCGTGCCGATCATCATGATCACCGCCCAGACCGACACGGTCGACATGGTCGCCGGGCTCGAAGCGGGTGCCGACGACTACGTCACCAAGCCCGTCGTACCGAAGGAGCTCGCGGCCCGGATCCGGGCTCTCCTGCGGCGGGTCCAACTGCAGGGTTCAGCTCGCGCCGCCAGCAGCGTCACCTTCGGTGACGTCGAACTCCGCCGTGAGGAAGGGATCGTCCTGAAGGCCGGCGAGGAACTCAGCCTCACCAAGACCGAGTTCCGGCTCCTCTGCGAGTTCGCCGACCATGCCGGGGCGGTCCTGTCGCGCGATCAGCTCCTCGAACGCGTCTGGGGGTATGACTACCTCGGTGACTCGCGGCTCGTCGACGCTCACGTGCGCCGTCTGCGGTTGAAGATCGAAGACGTCCCCGACCACCCGTCGCTCATCGTGACCGCGCGCGGAATCGGCTACCGACTCGTTCGTTGAGCAGCGAGGCGCGACGCGCCTCGCTACTTCACGTAGAGCTCTTGGATCTCGTCGTCGAACTTGGCGTGGATGCCGCGCCGCTTCAGCTTCGAGGTCGGGGTCAGCAGGTCGGAGTCGGGGAGCCACTCTTCGCCGAGCACCGTGACCTTCTTCACAGCTTCGGCGTTGTTGAACTCCTTCATGACCTCTTCGCGTCCGGCCTCGATCTCGGAGAGCACCTCGGGGTTCTCGGCCAGCGCGGCAAGGGTTGCGTCGTCGCCGTCGAGCCCGTGGGTGGCGGCCCACGCCGCGGCCACGTCGGGGTCGAGCACGACGAGCGCCGAGACGAACGGGCGCTGGTCGCCGATGGCGCAGGCCTGACCGACGAGCGGGATCATCTTCAGAGCCGCCTCGAGGTTGGCGGGGCTGATGTTCTTGCCGCCCGCCGTGATGATCAATTCCTTCTTGCGGTCGACGATCTTGAGGTAGCCGTCCTCGTCGATCTCGCCGATGTCACCGGTGTGGACCCAGCCGTCGTCGTCGAGCGTCTCGGCGGTCTTCTCCGGCAGGCCCAGATAGCCGCCGAACATGTTGCCGCCGCGGGCGAGGATCTCGCCGTCGTCCGCGATCTTGAGTTCCACGCCGGTGGAGGCTCCACCCACGTAGCCGGGCTTCGCCTTCTGCGACCACGACAGGATCGAGGTGGTCTCGGACATTCCGTAGCCCTCGGACAACGGCACGCCGATGGCGCGGAACCAGGAGAGGATCTCCGGCGGGATCGGGGCCGCGCCCGAGATGCAGATCTCGGCCTCGTCGAGGCCGAGCAGCTGCTTCACCGGTGTGAAGGCCACGGCATCCAGGAAGTTGAACGTCTCGATGTCCTCGTCGGTCGCGGTACCCCAGGTCATCCGCTCGGAGATCGGCATCGCCGCGGCGACGGCCTCGTCGAACTGCTTCTTCCGGTCGGGGTCGGCAGCCAGTGCGCCCATGACGCCGGCGTGCATCTTCTCCCACACCCGAGGCACGCCGATGAGGATGTGTGGCTTGGTCTCAGCGGCGTACGCGGCGACCTGCGTGGTGTCGGGGCAGCAGATCACCTGGGTCGCGAAGTTCATCATGTACCAGTGGCCGAGCAGTCTCTCGAAGACGTGGGCGAGTGGAAGGTACGAAACGTGCCGATGCCCGACGAGGTCGGTGATGTCGGTCTGGGTGTACATCGTCTCGGCGATCGACGCGAGCGTCCACGTGGCGTTGTAATGCGTGAGGACGACGCCCTTCGGTGGCCCGGTCGTGCCCGACGTGTAGATGATGGTGGCCATCGTGTCGGGGGTGACCGACGACGCGGCCTCGAACAGGTCGGCGGGTTCCGACGCCAGGAGCGAGTCGAGTCGGACGACGTCGTCGCCGAGGAGGTCGTCGTCATCGACCACGACGATGTTCTCGATCGTGGGAATCGACTCGCGGACCTTGTTGAAGCGCTCGTAGAAGCCGGTGTCCTCGAGGATCGCCAGCTTCGCCCCGCAGTCGTTGACGAGATACTCGATCTGGTCGGGGGCGGAGGAGTTGTAGATCGAGACCGGGGTGGCGCCACAGAACAACACGGCGATGTCGATGGGGTGGAAGTCGGGCCGGTTGCGCATCATCATCACGACGCGGTCGCCGGGTTCCAGGCCCAGTGCACGCAGGCCCGTCACGAGGCGAGCGACCTTGTCGGCCACCTCGCCCAGCGTCCATCCCTGCCACTCCCCGTCGGAGTCCTTCCATCGCAGGACCGTCACATCAGGGTGGTTGTCGAGGCTGGTGAGGAAGCGGGAAGCGAGGGTGTCGCCCTCGATCCGGGCGTCGATGTCAGCACTGGTGATGGGCATGTGGCAAGTGTCGCGCGCGTCGCCCCGCACGCGCCAAGGGGCGATCGGCCCGTCCGACGACCGTTCCGCCGAGGTCAGGCGTCGAGGAACGACACGACGGCCGTCGTGAACACGTCGTTCTTGTCGCCGGCGATCATGTGGGCGGCGTCGGCGACGTCGACGTACTCGGCGTGGGGGACCAACTCGAGAAAGGCCTCGACTTCCGCCTCGGTGACGAGGTCGGACAAGCGGCCGCGAACGAGCAGGGTCGGCAGCGTCAACGTGCGCGCTTTCATCGACAGCTCACGGTGGTGCTCGTCGCGTGCGTGCTCGCTGTCGTGCCCCGTGCGGTCCCAGAGGAAAGCCGGATCCCAGTGCCAGCGGTAGCGGCCGTCGTCACCGCGCCGGAGGTTCTTGGCCAAGCCGGACAGATCCCTCGGGCGCGGGCGGTGTGGCTGGTACGCCGAGATCGCTTCGGCCGCCTCCTCCAACGACCCGAAGCCCTCTTCCGACTTGGCGCTCATGAACTCGAGGATCCGGTCGACACCCGCCTTGGCCGGCGCAGGGGTGATGTCGACCAGCACGAGGGAGAGGAAGTGGTCGGGTCGGTCGTGGACCGCGTGCAGGCCCGTCATGCCGCCGAGCGAGGCACCCACCCAGCAGACGGGACGGCCCACCCACTCGGCCGCAGCGTGGGCGTCGCCGGCGTAGGCCGCCATCGAGTAGTCCTTGTCCGGCGACCACCCGGAGTCGCCGTGGCCACGAAGATCGATCGACAGCACCTCGTGACCGCTCGCCGCGAGGGCTTCTGCCGTCCCGCCCCACGAGTGACGGGTCTGCCCGCCTCCGTGGGCGAGAATCACCGGGGGGCCCTCACCGATCCAGTGATCGCCGACGATGCGGATTCCGGAACTCTCGATCTCGACGACGTCGGGCATCGTCGGAGCATGGCCGCCCAGAATCGGGGACGGCGAATCAGGGCGTGTGACGTCAGGCGTCGGGGTTCCAGGACGGGAGACGCTTCTCTCGGAACGCGGCCATGCCCTCCCGCGCATCGGGACCGGTGAACAACTCGGCCGAGAGGCGGCCCATTTCCTCGAACGCCTGGCCGCGGTCGAGGCCAGGCACGAACCCGAGGAGTCGCTTCGTCTCCGCAACCGCTCGCGGTGCCCCGGACCGAACCCCGTCGCACAACGCGGCCACGGTGCCGGGGACGTCGTCGGACACGTGGGTGATGAGTCCGATGTCGCGAGCCTCCTCGGCGTCGAAGCTCTCGCCGGTCAGCATTGCGCTGGCGATTCGCCCGGGTGCGACCCTGCGCAGGATGGGCACCGAGATGATCGCAGCTGCCACACCGATCCTGACCTCGGTGAGAGCGAAGGTGACCGAGCGGTCGACGACGATCAGGTCGCAGGATGCCATGAGCCCGATCCCCCCGGCCCGGACGGCGCCCTCCACCGCCGCGATCGTCGGCCTGGGCGTGTCCATCAACCGCTCGAGGACCTCGACCATCCCCCGCGAGTCCGACGTGTCCCCGTCGTTCGCGGCGGCGCGTTCCTTCAGGTCCGCCCCCGCACAGAACGCCGGCCCCTCGTGGCGCAGCACGACGGCCCGTGCCTCGGCCGACTCGGCTGTGTCGAGTTCTTCATGCAGTTCCGAGACGAGCTGTCGTGACAGCGCATTGCGGTTGTGCTGGGAGTCGAGCGTGATGGTCGCGACACCTCGGTCGAGGGTGGAACGGACGAGTCGTGCGGGCGGGGAGTCGGCCATCGCGGGGAACGTAGTTGTCGAGCGGGAGTCGCGCGAGACTCGGACCATGCCAGGACGTCACGTTTCACGAGCCGCCCGCCGCGATGCCGGCCGCCAGCGCCGGGACTCGGTCGCCCTCGCCGACCACGCCGAACTCGTCACCGAGGGCCGATCCGATCCGATCGGGATCCTCACCGCGCAGGACCAGAGCCGACTGCAGGAGCTCGTGCCCATCCGTCACGGGCGGATGAGCGCGACCGCCTTCACCTTCTACCGCGGTGGTGCGGCAATCATGGCGGCCGACCTCGCCGCCGGTCCGACCACCGATCTCACGGTTCAGTTGTGCGGTGACGCCCACCTCTCGAACTTCGGGGTGTTCCGGGCGGCCGATCGGGCGATGGTGTTCGACGTCAACGACTTCGACGAGACGTTGCCGGGACCGTTCGAGTGGGATGTCAAGCGCCTCGCCGCGAGCATGGTGGTCGCCGCCCGTGAGAACGGCCTCGGCAAGAAGGCGGCGCGGAAGGCGGCCCGTGAGTCGGTGCGCCGTTATCGGACGACGATGGCGGACTGTGCCGAGAGATCCCCGTTGCAGCTCAACTACTTCATGCTCGATGTCGCCAAGATCCGCGCGAGGATCGACCCGAGCACGACCAAGAAGCAGCGGAAGAAGTCCGACAAGGCGTTCCGGAAGGCACAGAGCAAGAACAGCCTCCGGGCGCAGAGCAAACTGACCGACATCGTCGACGGCAAGCGGGTGATCGTTCCGGACCCGCCGCTGGTCACGAGGGTCGACCGACTCCTCGAACCGGACGAGATGCCGAGCACTCGGCGATTCTTCGAGGCCTACTTGGACACGCTGCCGAACCACCGGCGTGCGGTTCTCGAGCGATACAGCCCGGTCGACCTGGCGCACAAGATCGTCGGCGTCGGCAGCGTGGGCACCCGTTGTCTCATCGTCTTGCTCGAGTCCGGCGACGCCGAGCCGTTGTTCCTCCAGTTCAAGGAAGCGACCCAGTCCGTTCTGGAAGCGCACCTCGGAGACAGCAAGTACGAGATCCACGGCGAACGTGTGGTCAAGGGGCAGCGGCTGATGCAGGCGAGCGGTGACATCTTCCTCGGCTGGTCGCGCATGGACCGCAGTGACGGGTCGTCGTCCGACTTCTACTTCAGGCAGCTGTGGGACGGGAAGGGTTCCGCGACGGTCGAGGACATGGATGCCGATCACCTCGGGGAATACGGCGGAGCCTGCGGGGCGGCGCTGGCTCTCGCCCACGCCCGTACCGGCGATGCGGCGACGATCTCGGGCTACCTGGGTGACGACGACACCTTCGACCGCGCGGTCGGCAGGTTCGCCGAGCGGTACGCGGACCTCAACGGCCACGACCACGCCGCCCACCTCGACGCCATCGAGTCGGGACGCATCGAAGCCGTCCGCGACATCTGACCGACGGACGGGCCCTTCGTCCCACAGCTCGGGTCTCTCCGGACGCGTACACTTCCCGACGTGACTGAGCTGCGCGACGACTTCCCCGCTGGTGTCCTCACGGGAGACGCGGTCTCCCAGATGTTCGCCCTCGCCAAGGCGAAGCAGTTCGCCCTTCCCGCGGCGAACTGCATCGGTTCGAACTCGATGAATGCCGTGATGGAGACGGCCGGCAGGCTGAACAGCCCGGTCATCGTCCAGTTCTCCACGAGCGGTTCGGCGTTCGTGGGCGGGAAGAACGTTCCCGTCGACGGCGACCGCGCCTCGATCCTCGGGTCGATCGCCGGAGCCCGCCACGTCCGCACGATGGCCGAGGCCTACGACGCCAGGGTGATCCTCCACACCGACCACTGCCCGAAGAAGAAGCTCCCGTGGATCTCCGGCCTTCTCGACGCGGGGGAGGAACACTTCGAGCAGACCGGTGAGCCGCTCTTCAGCTCGCACATGCTCGACCTCTCCGAACAGCCGATGGAGGAGAACATCGACATCTGCGTCGACTATCTGACGCGCATGTCGAAGATCGGCATGACCCTCGAGATCGAGCTCGGCATCACCGGCGGCGAAGAGGACGGGGTCGACAACTCCGACGCCGACCCGGCCGATCTCTACTCGAAGCCCGAAGAAGTGGCCTACGCCTACGAGCGGCTCTCCGAGGTGAGCCCCGACTTCACCATCGCCGCCGCCTTCGGCAACGTGCACGGGGTGTACAAGCCCGGCAACGTCAAGCTCACGCCGACGATCCTCCACGACGCCCAGGTGTACATCCAGGACAAGTACTCGACGGGGGAGAAGCCGGTCAACTTCGTGTTCCACGGTGGTTCCGGTTCCACGGCCGAGGAGATCACCGAGGCCATCGGGTACGGCGTCGTGAAGATGAACATCGACACCGACCTGCAGTGGGCGTACTGGGACGGGGTGCGCGGCTACGACGCCGAGCACCACGACTACCTGCAGGGCCAGCTCGGCAACCCGACCGGCGCCGACGCGCCGAACAAGAAGTACTACGACCCGCGCGTGTGGTTGCGCGCCGGCGAGACCAGCTTCAGCGACCGTCTCGAGCAGGCCTTCACCGAACTGCACAACGTCGGCACACTCGCTGACTGACCGCCCCGGAGCGCGGGTTCCGGCGGCCCCGACGCTCATGCCACAATTCCCGCCGTGCGAATGCTCGGCGGAGTCGACCCCACGGACGACAGCTCACGCACCCGACCCGTGCGGTACATCCCCGCTCTCGACGGTCTCCGTGCGGTCGCGGTCGGAGCAGTGCTGGTCTTCCACGCCGACTCGCCGCTTGCTCCGGGAGGCTTTCTCGGCGTCTCGCTGTTCTTCACCCTGTCGGGTTTCCTGATCACGTCGCTGCTCCTCGCCGAGCACGAGCAGTCCGGGACGGTCGCTCTTCGGCGCTTCTACCTCCGACGGGCGAGACGCCTGCTGCCTGCGGCGTACGCCTGCCTCGCGATGGTGCTGCTGCTCGCTGGATACTGGGCGCTCGAGGCGCGCCGGGACCTGGCCGGTGACGTCGTGGCCGCTCTCGCCAACGTGGCCAACTGGCGTTTCGCCCTGTCCACCGACAGCTATTCGGACCTCTTCGCGGGGGAGGCCAGCCCGGTCGCCCACTTCTGGTCGCTCTCGATCGAGGAGCAGTTGTACTTCGTGCTGCCGCTCGTGCTCGTGGCCGCGCTGAGGTTCGGGCGGCGCGCCGTACTGGGTGTCTCGATCGTGTTGGCGTCGGGCTCGATCGCGGCGACGCTCGCCACGACCGATCCCGACCTGGTCTACAACGGCACCCACACCCGTGCCGCAGAGTTGTTGGTCGGCGTGATCCTCGCCACGCTGCTCGCCGGCCGTCGTCCGGCTGCACTCCGGCCGGCGGTGGCCTCGACGGCCGGTCTCGGTGCATCGGCTCTGTTCGTCTTCCTCGTCGCACGTGTGGAGCTCGCCGATGCGTGGCTCTACGAGGGCGGGTTGGCGCTCGTCGGTCTCGTGTCCGGGCTCCTCATCGTGGTGGTCGCGAGCGGGGGGTGGCCCGCCCCGCTCCTGGCGGCGCGGCCGCTCGTGGCCGTCGGCAAGGTGAGCTACGGCATCTACCTCTTCCACTGGCCGGTCTTCCTGCTGCTGGCCCCTGACCGCACGGGCCTGAACGGACCGGGCCTGTTCGCTCTCCGGTGTGGAGCCACCGGCGTGCTCACGGTGATCTCGTACCACGGGCTCGAGGCTCCGATCCGGGCCGGGCGGAGGCTGGCAGCGGGGCGCGGCGCAGCGATGACGGGCGGCGCGGTGGCGATCTCGCTGGCGGCAGCGGCGTTCGTCGTGGTGCCCGTGCCACGGATGAGCGACACGGAGAGTCTCCTCGCACTCGGTGCCGACCTCGACGAGACCGGATTCGTCGTGTTCGGAGGCGATTCGGAGCCGACCGTGGCCACTGCGATCACCGAGGTGGAGGGCTCGGGAACGACGCGATTCGAGGCGTCGCCCGCCGCGGTGGAACCGCCGGATGCGATCGTACCGACGTCACTGCCGAAGCCATGGAGTACGCAGACCGCGTCCGATCCGGTCGACGATCCACTGATCCTGGTCGTCGGAAGCGACGGCGCAGCCGTGGAGTCACTGCGGGCGAACGGTCTCCGGGTCGTCGACATGTCGGTGCCGGAGTGTCCGCTGAACTCGTCGCCCGACGACGATCGGTGCCACGTCGAACTCACGAGGTGGTCCGGACTCGCCGGCTGGCTCGGGGCGGACAGGGTGGTCATCACCGCGGGTGTCCGGGAGAACGCCGTGTGGCTCGAGCGTGCGGAATCGATCGATACAGCGGATGGGTTGCGGGTGATGGCAGAACTCGAGTCCGGGCTCCTCGCGCGGCTGATGGGCGAGATCGACTCCCTGCTCGCGGACCGCGTGTCGACGACGATCTATTTCCCGCAGCCTCTCGGATCGATGTACGACGCCGTTCTCGGCGAGGTGGTGGCGCGGCGTCCGCGCCTCGGCGGGATCGCTCGAAACCAGGCGGAGTTGTCCGCCACGCTGGCAGGGCCTGTCCTCGATGCGCCCGTTGCGGAACAGCCGAGCAAGAAGGCTGCCGGTGCCAACATCGCGATGTCCGACCGTCCCACGCGGATCCTCCTGCTCGGTGACTCCACATCGCTCGGTCTCGCGCGGGCACTGGGGGATGTCGGCGGGAACCGGACCGTCGTCGCGTGGGGCGGAGCCAACGGCTGTCCGATCGCTCGTGTCACAGCCGTGCGGGCGTCGAGTTCGAGTGACTGGCAGTACCCGGACTGTGTTCCCTTCGACGAGTCGGTGCCGCCGCTGCTCGACCGGTTCCGGCCGGATGTGGTGCTCCTCGTCGTCGGGCCGACCGAACTCGTCGAGCAGCGGTTCCCGGGGATGGAGGGGTCGTTCCTCCCCGGCGACGCAGAGTACGCCGAGTTCCACCGCTCGGAACTGGGTGAACTGCGACGGTTGCTGAATCAGAGCGGTGTCGAGTTGCTGATCGCCGATGCACCCGACATCCACTCCGGACCCTACGCCACGCGGGAGATGGCCCAGGCGTGGCGGGTCGCGGAGCTGAACGCCGTCTTCGCCGACGCAGCGGCGACCTGGCCCGACGTCGGGCTCATCGGGTACCGCGCCGCAGTCGCGGAGATGGAGGCACTCCAGGGTTCGATCCGCCGCGACGGCGTGCACGTGGAGGTGGCCCCACTGGCCGAGTTGGTGCGCCAGACGCTGCTCGACGAGATACTCGTCGCGGCCGCCGCGCTCGAGCAGGGCTGAGGCGGACGGCCCGCCGGACGCCTGTCGGCGCCATCTGGTCGTACTCGTCGGCCGAGAGGATCGCGCATCTACCCCTCGGCGAGCTGTTCGAGGAACGACTCGAGCTCGGAACGTTCGCGGGTGCGTCGCATCGGAGGGAGCGCCTTGACGATGTCCCAGCGGTAGCGGGCCGTTCCCAGCCGCGGGTCCATCACCGCCACCGCTCCGCGGTCGGTGCGTGACCGGATGAGACGCCCGCTCGCCTGGGCCAGCATCATCGACGCCCGCGGGAGGTCGATCTCCATGAACGCGGCAGCACCCAGCTGCTCCCTGCGCGCCGAGAGCAGCGGGTCGTCGGGCCGGGGGAACGGAATCCGGTCGATGACCACCAGCGAGAGGGTCTGGCCCGGCACGTCGACGCCCTGGAAGAGGCCGGCGGTGGCGAACAGGCATGTCGCCTCGTCGTCGGCGAATGCCTTCACCAAGGCCGGCTTCGGGAGATCGCGCTGCGTGAGGATCGGGATGTCGAGCCGCTCCCGGAGCTCTTCGGCGGCCTCGTCCATCGCACTCCAGCTGGTGAACAAGGCGAGCGTGCGGCCGCCGGCGGCGGTGATCAGCGCCTCGAGTTCGTCGTGCACCGCCGACCGGAACGACGCGGCATTCGGGTTCGGGAGATGAAGCGCGCAGTAGAGCAGTGACTGTTCTTCGTAGTCGAACGGGCTCCCGACATCGACGACGTCGACGTCGTCATCGGCGAGCCCGACCCTGTGGGCGAGCGAGATCGGAATCGTGGCACTCGTGAGGATCGCCGTGCGTCTGGTCCACACGCCCTCGTCCATGACCGGGCCGACGTCGAGCGGAGCGACCTCCAGGCGCGGAGCGTCTCTCGAGCCGGAGACGAAGGCGACGAATCCATCCCGCGCCTCGATCGCGAGGTCGAGTTGTTCGGCTGCCCGCCCGACCGCGGTCTGGGCCCGGAGTTTGCGCTGGTTGGCGTCCTCGTCCTTCGTGTCGATGGTGTGGAGTGCGTCTCCGACCTTTTCGAGCCGGAGGCGGGCATCGGTGAGGACCTCCGTCAGGTCGCCCGGACGCTCGTCGGGCAGCCGCTCACCGAGCCGGTCGCGCAATACCTCCCGTAGCGCTTCGGCGACCTCGGCGATGCTCCCGACCAGGTGGGGGTCGTCCACGATGCGCCGGACGATGGCCGCGACGGACACGAATCGACCCGGTGCCACCTGCGCGCCGACGGTGTCGCTCATCACGTCCTCGAGCCCGTGTGCCTCGTCGAAGATGACGACGTCGTGCTCCGGCAGGATGGCGCCGCCGCTGCCGACGTCGAGTCCGTAGAGATGGGTGTTCACGACGACGACGTCGGCTGCCTGGGAGCGTCGGCGAGCCAGCTCGGCGAAGCAGACGTCTCCGAGCGGACACTTGTTGGCTCCAGGGCACTCGTCGCTGCCCACGCTCACCGACCGCCACGCCGCGTCGGAGGGGCTCCAGGAGAGTTCGGCCGAGTCGCCGGTGCGGCTGGAGCCGGCCCACTCCGCGATGCGCGTGATCTCGGCGCGGGTCGTCGCGGCGAGGTCGTCGAGCTCGAGTTGCCCCTGGTCGGGATCGGCCATCTCCCGCAGCCGTTGCAGGCAGACGTAGTTGCTCCTGCCCTTCAGCACGGCCCAGTCGAGGTCGGCGGCACCGAGCGCACCGAATCGCTCTGCCAGGAACGGGAGGTCCTTCTCGGCGAGCTGGTCCTGCAGCGCCTTCGTCGCCGTTGCCACGATGGTGGTCCTCCCGCTCGACACGGCGGGGACGAGGTAGGCCAGCGTCTTGCCCGTGCCGGTGCCGGCCTGCACGATCAGGTGCCGGCCCTGGTCGATCGCGTCGGCGACGCGGCGGGACATCTCCTCCTGGCCGGGCCGATCTTCGGCATTGGACAGGCCGGCCGCGACCTGGGCGAGGAGGTCGGCCGCGTCGGCCGGTGAGGGCTCGGTGGTGCTCATCGAGCGAGGGCGAGGGCCCGATCGAGCTCTGCGGCGTCGAAGTCGGGCCAGGTGGCCTCGGTGAAGTAGATGCGCGCGCCGGCGGACTGCCAGAGGAGGAAGTTCGACACGCGGTGTTCGCCGCTGGTCCGCACGAGGACGTCGACGGGGGGCAGGTCCGGAAGGTAGAGGTGCCGGCCGATCGTGTCCGTGGTGATTCCGTCGGGATCCTGGCGGGCAGCCTCGACCGCGGTCACGAGTTCGGCCCGGCCGCCGTAGTCGAAGGCCACGGTGAGCACCATTCCGGTGTTCGGCGCGGTGTCGGCGATGGCCTTGCGGATCGCCCGCTGGACGTACTTCGGGGTCCGGGCCTCGGGGGAGTCGAAGGGACGTCCGATCCACTGGATCTTCACGTTGAGCTCGTTGAGCTCCGCCACTCGGCCGAACAGCTTCTCGTGCAGACCGAGGATGTGGCGGACCTCCGGCCGTGGCCGCCGCCAGTTCTCGGTGGAGAACCCGAAGACAGTGAGGTAGCCGATGTCGCGCGTCACCGCCACCCGCACGAGCCGGGCCAGGTTCTCCTCGCCCTCGGTGTGGCCGTCGGTGCGGGGCAACCCGCGGCGGCCCGCCCAGCGACCGTTGCCGTCCATGATGCAAGCGACATGGATGCCGCGTGACTCCGGCTCGTTCACGGTTCCGACCCTACCGAGCCGCGCGATCGGTGGCGCGGTGTTGAACGACCGAGGCGCCCCACCGGGGGCGGGGCGTGGAACAATGTCGGGATGGCCGTGTCGACGCGCCGTGAACCGGTCACGGCCGGTGAGCGGGACTCCTCGGAGCAGTTCCTCCGTCACGTGATGCTCGTGGGCGGGACCTTGCGCGACTGGTCCGACATGAGCACCCCGCAGTGGAGCGAGCGGGTCGACGCCCTCGGAGGGGTCGCCGATGTCGCCGGGGCCTCGTTCCTCACGGTCCGGGCGTTCGAGCCCGGGGACGACCCGATCGACCTCGAGTCGTGGGAACGCCGTGTCGGTCATTGTCGTGTCCTCGTCGACCCGTGCTCCGACGGCCGGGAGCGATTCGCCGAGGCGATGCGCCACCTCCCCGCCGGCGAGCCCGTGAACGAGGCCACCGTCGTCGAGGTGCTCTACGCCCCCGCCGACGTCGAACCCGATCTGATCCTCGTGCTCGGTGAGCCCGATCGCCTGCCGCCCTCGCTGGTGTGGGAGCTGGCCTACAGCGAGCTCGTGTTCCACCCGACCGCATGGGACGATCTGACGGCCGATCACCTCGTCACCGCGATCGCCGACTTCGCCAAGCGGGAACGACGATTCGGCGGCCTCGACGAGCACGACGGGTGATTCCCGCATCGAGCGACGGCCGGCATGAGTGAGCTCTATCGAGACACGGGGGTCGTCCTCCGGACGTACAAACTGCGTGAGGCCGACAGGATCGTCGTGATCCACACGAAGGACAACGGCAAGGTGCGGGCGGTCGCCAAGGGGGTCCGGAAGACCAAGTCGAAGTTCGGCGCCCGACTCGAGCCGATGAGCCACGTGAACCTGCTGTTGTACCGGGGCCGGGAACTCGACATCGTGAGCCAGGCCGACGCCGTCGAACCGCTCTCACCGATGCTGTCGACGCTCGACCGGGCCTCGCAGGGCCTGGCTGCTCTCGAGGCCGTCGACCAGCTCTCACTGGAACGGGAGCCGAATCCGCAGCTGTACCGGATGCTCGTCGGCGTGCTGCGCACGATCGCCCGACAACCCGGCCCTATGGTCGTACCCGCCTTCTACTGGAAGCTGCTCGCCAACGAGGGGTTCCGGCCCGAACTCGACTCGTGCGTCCGCTGCAGTGGGACCCAGCCCGAGGTGGCGTTCGTCGCCTTCGATCTCGACGAGGGCGGCGTCCTGTGCCGCTCGTGCCGTTCCGGCCTCGCCATCACCCCCGGAGCACTGGGGCTCATGCGCGACATCCTCGGGGGACGACTCAACGACGCCCTCGCCCAGGAGGAGTCGCCCTTGACCCACGAGGTCGCATCGCTCGCCACCCGGGCCCTCGAGTACCACATCGAACGTCGCCTCCGCGCCGTCGCGATGTTCGAGACCCACTCGCCCTGAATCCACAGAGCAGTTCGCCCTGAACTCGAGACCCACTCGCCCTGAATCGGCAGAGCCGTTCGCCCTGAATTCGCCGAACAGTTCGCCGGGACGCGCCCGTAGCCTGTCACGCCTATGCCCGCGACCGACCTCGACCAGATCGTCAACCTGTGCAAACGCCGTGGCTTCGTGTACCAGTCGGCGGAGATCTATGGAGGGTTCCGCTCGACCTATGACTACGGCCCGCTCGGTTCGCTCCTGCTCCGCAACGTGAAGGACGCGTGGGTGCAGTCGATGGTCCAGCGGCGCAGCGATGTCGTGCTCATCGACGCGGCCGTGCTCGGCCCGCCCCAGGTGTGGCAGGCATCGGGTCACCTGGCCAACTTCACCGACCCGCTGGTCGACTGCACGAACTGCAAGCAGCGCTTCCGCCTCGACAAGCTCGACGACCCCGACATCTGCCCGAACTGCGGTTCCAGGGGCAGCTTCACCGAGGCGCGCGAGTTCAACCTGATGTTCAAGACCCAGGCCGGTCCGGTCGAGGGCACGGGGGCCGATGCCTACCTGCGTCCCGAGACGGCCCAGGGGATGTTCACCAACTTCGGCCAGGTGCTGCAGACATCTCGCAAGCGTCCTCCGTTCGGCATCGCCCAGGTGGGCAAGAGCTTCCGTAACGAGATCACACCGCAGAACTGGATCTTCCGGACCCGGGAGTTCGAGCAGATGGAGCTCGAATTCTTCGTTCCTCCGGCGGACAGTTCCCAGTGGTACGAGTACTGGTGTACCGAGCGGATGAACTGGTACATCGACCTCGGGATCCCGCAGGACATGTTGCGGCTCCGGGCCCACGACGACGACGAGTTGTCGCATTACTCGACGGGCACCGCCGACGTGGAGTTCCTCTTCCCGTGGGGCTTCGACGAACTCGAGGGCATCGCCCAGCGCACCGACTACGACCTCAAACAGCACGCCGAGCACTCGGGCGAGCGGCTCGACTACCTCGACCCGCAGACCAACGAGCGCTACGTGCCGTACGTGATCGAGCCGGCGGCGGGGGCGACCCGCACGATGGCCGCGTTCCTGCTCGCCGCGTACGATGAGGACGAGATCAACAACGAGACCCGAACCCTGTTGCGTCTCCACCCGCGCCTCGCGCCGTACAAGGTCGCCGTCCTCCCGCTGTCGAAGAAGGACACGCTCACGCCCCTCGCTCACGAGGTGCGAGAGCTCCTCGGCGCGAACTACATGGTCGACTACGACGAGACCCAGTCGATCGGCAAGCGATACCGCCGCCAGGACGAGATCGGCACTCCGCTGGCCGTCACCGTCGACTTCGACTCGCTCGAGGACAACGCCGTCACGGTGCGCGACCGCGACACCACCGAGCAGGTGCGTGTGCCCATCGACGAACTCCTCTCGACGGTCCACGCCCGCCTGGGCTTCTGAG
>CBFCWZ010000036.1:0-17348 GCA_965601935.1 uncultured Ilumatobacteraceae bacterium | reverse complement strand
TCCGTCGCCGCTGTCCTTTGCTGAGGCGCTTCTCCGGGCGCTTTGCCGAGGCTTTGCCGGCGTTGAAGCGCCCTGAATCCGGCCTGCTCTTGGATGATCCATGTCCAACCCGATGGACACGCTCAGCGAGGAGAGTCCGATGAACATCACGCACAGGACGGTCATCGCCGTCGTTGCCGGTGCAGTCGCCGCAGCGAGTGTCACTTCCGTGGGGGCGGTCCAGGCGATCGACGAGGCCGAACTGGAACGCCGCATGGCGCTCGCCGACTTCCAACAGGTCGAGAAGCCCGACTGGGATCCCGCCCGATTCGGCGAACTGGCTGCGGAGTTCGGCGTCGGCGACACCGTCGTCACGCCGGAGGGCTTCGCGCAGCGGGACACCAGAACCAGCTACTTCGTCATCCCGGGACCGGCCATCGACATGCACGAGCTGCTCGAGGACGGAGACTGGGACTCGGCGGCTTTTGCCGGTGCCCTGGCCGAGCACCTCGAGCACTGGCCCGACTGAGATCGCTGCACCGCTGAGCAGCACGTCGGTCCCGGTCGCTCGGGGGGACCGGGACCGACGTCTTCTCTTCCTCCGAACGACGGGCCAGCTATCTTCCGGACCGTGATCCTCTCGGACCGCAGCCTTCGTGAACAGCTCGACGCCGGGCGGATCGTGATCGAACCGCTCGACGAGTCGTTGATCCAGCCGTCGTCGATCGACGTACGGATCAGCAACCTCTTCCGCGTCTTCCGTAACCACACCGCCGCGGTGATCGACGTGAAGCAGGATCAGGGCGATCTCACCGAGCTGATCGAGGTGTCCGAGGACGGCGACCCGTTCATCCTCCACCCAGGTGAGTTCGTGCTCGGGTCGACGCTCGAGCGTGTGGCGGTGCCCGACGACCTCGTCGGCCGTGTCGAAGGCAAGTCCAGCCTCGGCCGACTCGGTCTCCTCATCCACTCCACCGCGGGCTTCGTCGACGCCGGCTTCGACGGCCACATCACCTTGGAGCTGGCCAACGTGGCGAGCCTCCCGATCACGCTCTACCCGGGAATGAAGATCGGCCAGGTCAGCTTCATGCAGATGACCACCCCGGCCGACAGCCCCTACGGATCGGGCGCCAAGGGCTCGAAGTACCAGGGCCAGCGCGGCCCCACCCCCAGCCGCTACTTCGAGAACTTCAAGACCGACTGATCGGTCGGACCGTCAGTCGACGTAGCGGCGGACTCTGACCGGCTTGTTGCGCATCTTGGCGCCCTTCAGCGAGCCGATCACGCGGTCCACTTCGCTGTCGGGAACGCCGACCACGGAGTAGGCGTCGGCGATCCGGATCGGGCCGATCTGTCGGCCGGTGAGCCCGGACTCGTTGGCGATCGCACCGACCAGGTCGCCGGGGCGTACCCCCGCCTTGCGGCCGAGGTTGACGTAGAGGAAGCCGGTGTCCCCTCCGGCGTCGGGGCGGCCGCCACGGCGGTCGTCGTGCCCCTGGCCCCGGTGCCCGTCGCGCGTGTCGGCGCGGCGGTTGCGGTCCTTGCCGCCCTTCCTGTCGCGGTCGAGGCTGACGTCGGGGATCTCGGGTTCTTCGGTGAGCGCCCCTCGCTCGATGTGGACGAGGCGGATCGCGGCGAGGGCCAGGTTGCGGTCGCTGTCCTCCCCGGCCAGGGCGTGCAACACGGCCTGGTAGTCGTCGATGTCGTCCGCCGCGAGCGACTCGCGGATCGCCTCGACGGTCAGCTCGATCTGACGCTCCCGCAGGTCGGCGACGGTGGGGACCCTCTCGACCGTGATCGACTGCTTCGTGTGACGTTCGATGTTGGCGAGCAGCCGCTTCTGGCGCGGTTCGGCGAGCGTGATCGCCGTGCCCTCGCGCCCTGCGCGGCCGACACGGCCGATGCGGTGCACGTAGCTCTCCGCGGCGGACGGAACGTCGTAGTTCACCACGTGGGTGAGGATGTCGACGTCGAGCCCGCGGGCTGCCACATCGGTGGCCACGAGGAGTTCGGCGGTGCCCTCGCGCAAGCGTGCCATCACGCGATCGCGCTGGGTCTGGTCCATGCCGCCGTGGAGGGCTTCGGCGCGGTAGCCGCGGACGTTCATCGTCTCGGTGAGCTGGTCGACCTCGGCGCGGGTGCGGCAGAACACGAGGGTCGACCCCGGTGTCTCGATGTCGAGGATCCGCCCGAGCGCGGACGGCTTGTGGTTGCGCTGGACGACGTAGACCTTCTGGTGGATCTTGCCCTGCCCGGCTGCGGCGGCGCCGACGTGATGGGGCTGGACGTGGACCGGGTCGGTCTGGTGCTTCTTGGCGATCGCCTTGATGCGGGGCGGCATGGTGGCCGAGAAGAGGACGGTCTGGCGGGTCGGAGGAGTGCTCTCGAGGATCGACTCGATGTCGTCGGCGAAGCCCATGTCGAGCATCTCGTCTGCCTCGTCGAGGATCACCACCCTCACCTCGTCGAGGTCGAGGGCGCCCCGCCCGATGTGGTCGAGGGCGCGGCCAGGTGTGGCGACGACTACGTGGGCGCCGCGTTCGAGGGCGCTCCATTGCCGCCCGATCGGCTGGCCGCCGAACACGGGAACGACCTGAGCCCCGATGGGCCGGCCGTACTTCACCATCGCCTCGCTGACCTGGACCGCCAGTTCACGGGTGGGCACGAGCACCAGTACCTCGGGAGCTCCGGCCCGTGGCGACATCATGCCGTCGAGTGCCGGGAGGGCGAACGCGGCCGTCTTTCCGGTGCCCGTGGCGGCCTGGCCGATCATGTCGCGGCCGGCCAGCATCACCGGGATCGACTCCGACTGGATCGGGGTCGGTTCCTCGTAGCCGAGTGCGGTCAGAGCCTCGAGGAGTTCGGCCCGGAGGCCGAGGTCGGCGAACCCGGGCGCACTCTCGGGTGCGTTCTCGTCTGTCTCCTCGTCTGGTGAGGTGGTGGGTTCGTCCATGGCGGCTCCTGTCGAAGAAACGTCACCCTACGGAGCCAGATGCCAGAGTGGACCCATGCCAGCCGAAGAATGGGATGTCGTCGTCGTGGGTTCGGGGGCGGGAGGTCTCTGTACCGCAGCCTGCCTCGGCTCCGCCGGCAAGAAGGTGCTCGTCGTGGAGGCCCACGACGTGGCGGGCGGGAACACCCAGGTGTTCCGGCGCCACCACGGCGACGACTGGTTCGAGTTCGACGTGGGTGTGCACTACATCGGCGAGGCGGGACCCGACGGCCTGTTGAGCAACATCTACCGGTCCCTCGGTGTGGGCGATCGGATGGGCTTCGCCCAGCTCGACCCCGACGGCTTCGACACCCTCGTCACCCCCGACTTCACTTTCCGGGTCCCCTCCTCGTGGGAGGAGTACCAGGAGCGGCTGATCGAGCAGTTCCCGACCGATCGGGCCGGGATCGAGAAGACGATCCGGATCCTGCGCACGGTCGCGCAAGAGGGCCGCATGGTCTTCGGCGGGGATCGCCCGACCTTCGAGGAGTGGGCCTTCCGGCCGCTGTCGGAGCTGTTCGAGGAGGCCGAGCTGTCGCAACCCGCGTGTGCCGTGCTCGACCACTGGTCGACCCTCTATGCAGGCTCACCGAGCCGTTCCGTCACGGTGATGCACGCCCGCATCGTCGACCACTACATGAACGGTGCCTTCTACCCCGAGGGCGGTGGCCAGATGCTCGCCGCCCGCCTCATTCAGGTGATCGAGGCCTGTGGCGGCGAGGTGCGCACGCTCTCCCCGGTGGAGAAGGTGGTGGTCGAGGAGGGTGCCGTCCGAGGCGTCGAGCTGGAGAACGGCGAACGCATCGACGCCCCCGTCGTCGTCGCCAACTGTGACTACCGGCGCCTCGTGACCCAGATGATCGAGCCGGAGCACCTCGCCCCCGGCACGCGTACCTGGGCGGAGGAGGCACAGATGACCCTCGGGCTCGTGTGCGCGTACGTGGCCGTGTCGAAGGAGATCGCAGGGCCGAACACCAACTACTTCACGCTGCCCGACTATCGCACCGACGAGATGTACGCGGAGCTCGACGAGGGCTCGTTCCGCGAGGGGGACCTGCCGATCTATATTGCCCTCGCCTCGCGCAAGGACCCTGGCAACCCTGAGCTGTGCCCGCCGGGCCACACCAACTTCCAGATCATGTGCTTGGCACCGCGGGGCTATGAGTACTGGGGCGTCGACACGGGCCCGGCCGACGGCGGCAGATACCGCCGCGACGACGTGTATCGGCAACGCAAGCAGGAGATCACCGACCGGATGGTCGACGCCGCCGAGAAGGTGCTGGGGCCGTTCCGTGACGAGATCGTGCATCTGGAGACGGCGACGACCCTCACCCACGAGCGCTACGTCCGGTCGAGCGAGGGGACGAGCTACGGCTTCATGCACTCGCCCGAGCAGAGCGGGATCAACCGGCCCCAGCTGAAGACGGAGATCGATGGGCTGTGGATCGTCGGCGCCAACGCCACCACCACCCACGGAATCGGTGGGGCGCTCACGGGTGGGGTGTTCTGTGCCGGGGAGATCCTCGACCGGCCCCTGATCGCCGAGATCGCGCTCGGTGAGCAACTGCTCGACCCGAGCAAGATCCCACCGGATCCCGAGAACTTCGACCCACTCGAGTACTCCCGCGGCGCCAAGCTGCGCGCGAAGCGCGCCGAGCGCGCCGAGTCGCAACGTCGGCGTCGGGCCGGAGCACGCTGAGACGCGGGGCCGCGACCGCCCTACGGTGGCGCGGTGATCGCGATCGACATCCAACTCTCGGCGAGTCACGCCGATTGGCCGACCCTCCGGCGGGCGTCGCTGCTCGCCGAGGAGTGCGGCTACGACGCCCTCTGGGTGCTGGATCACCTCGGCGGCGTGGCTCTCGGCGGAACGCGCAGCCTCGAGTGCTTCACCTGGCTGGGCGCTCTCGCTGAGCTGACCTCGTCCATCGATCTCGGCGTTCTCGTCGCCAACACGTGGAACCGCCAGGTCGGCACGCTCGCGGTGGCCGCCGCGTCGGTGAGCGACATCTCGGGTCGCCGCTTCTTTTTCGGCATCGGGGCGGGAACCTCGCCGACGAGTCGGTGGGGCGAGGAGCAGCGCATCGTGGGCGCCGCGCTCGAGCCCGAGATGGTCCGCCGCCACGACCGGGTCGAGCAACTCCTCGACCTGACCGATGCGATGTGGAGCGACGATCGAAGCGAGGAGATGGCGACGTTTCTCCTTCCTCGGCCTCGTCCACCGAGAGTCGTTGGTGTGAACAGCGTCCGCCTGGCGGAGATCGCCGGGCGACGGGCCGAGGGCGTCAACGTGGCGTGGGACCATCCCCGTCGGGACGAGTTCCTGTCCGCGGCCGGCGCGGCAGCGGGTGACCGCGAGTTCCAACTGACTGCCTGGGCCGACTGGTCTCGAGACCTCCTGGACCCCGATCACCCGACCCGGCTCGAGATGGCCGATCGGGGACTCGATCGCGTGATCCTGGCGGTGATGGACGACCTCGGCGAGTTCCTGTCGGGCTGACACCGGTCAGGGAGTCGCCTGGAGTGAACCGGGGCGGCACAGTCCCGGAATCCGGAACCGATCCGCCCCGGATGCGCTCTGGGCGCGGCTGGCGGTGGTGTGTTCGCGACAATGGCGGGATGGCCTACATCGAGGGGCGCGTCGTCCACGACGCGGATGCGCACATCATGGAAACGCCGAACTGGTTGCGGGACCACGCCGACCCAGCGATCCGCGACCGGATCGAGCGGCCCGGCTACAGCAACGAGCTGGCCCAGACCGGCGACGGCGATCACGACGGCGAGGGGCTCGACGCGATCTTCGATCGGCTGGCCGAGCGGCACCGGAGCGAGGAGTTCCTCGCCGGCGAGGCCGAGGACGTGATGAACCGGAAGAACTTCGCCGCCACCGGCTCGTTCCTTCCCGAGGACAGGCCGCGGGTCCTCGACTACATGGGTGTGCAATCCCAGCTGATGTTCAACACGTTCCACAACTCGAGGTTGTACGAGTGGGAGCACCAGCCCGACATGGACTTCGCCTACGGCGTGGCCCGCGCCCACAACCGCGGGATGGTCGAGTTCTGCGACGTCGACCCACGCCTGCTCCCGGCCTGCTATGTGCCGCTGGCCGACTTCGAACGGGCCGAGGCGATGGCCGGGGAAGCGATCGGGATGGGCGCCTCCGCACTGCTCGTCGCGTCGGGATGCCCCGAGGGTCACTCCCCTTCGCACATCGGGCTCGACCCGGTGTGGCGCCAGGCCGAGGAGGCGGGGATCCCGGTCGTCTTCCACGTGGGCGGCACCGGTCAACTGCTCGACCCGAACTACTTCCAGAACGGGCTGCCGATCCCGGCCGACTTCCACGGTGGTGAGGAGAACTTCCGCTCGGTCGACTACATGGCCATCCCCGTCCAGCCGATGCAGACGTTGGCGACCCTGATCTTCGACGGTGTGCTCGACCGCTTCCCCAACCTGAAGATCGGTGTGATCGAACAGGGGTGCATCTGGCTGCCCAGCTGGATCAAGCAGATGGACTCCGCCGTCGAGGCGTTCGTTCGCCACGAGGAGCGGCTCCAGAAGCTGGAGCTGAGCCCCCGCGAGTACGTCGAGCGTCAGATCCGCGTGACGCCGTACCCCACGGAGGACATCGGCTGGGTCACCGATCAGGTCGGCCCGGACGTGCTGTTGTTCAACACCGACTATCCCCACGTGGAAGGTGGCCGCCGCCCGTACGAGCGCTTCGAACGGTTCCTCGGGGACGCGTCGGAGGAAGTCCGCCAGGCCTTCTATTGCGACAACTTCGTCGACCTCATGGGGACGGCTCTCCCGGCCTGACGCGATCTCGCCGCGTCACCAACGCAGGTACTGGCTCTCGGCGAAGCCCGGGAGGTCGGTCACCTCGAGACGTTCGCCGTCGGCGGCGGTGATCCAGCCGTCGAAGCGGCCGAACAGCTGATGGAAGTTGCACCCGGGTGACCGCACAACCGACCGCCGTCTCGGGGGCGACCGCCCCCATGAACTGGAAGGAGCGGAACGCCGCGTCACGTTCGGCGTCGGACACGAAGCCGCCCATCGGCGACCGCAACCGGTGGTCCGCCGCGCGCACAGGCCCGACCGGTTCATCGAAGAACCCGAACCGCACCGACCCGTCTCGCTCGCCGTGCAACGGCGTCATCAGCCCAGTCTGCCCGGTATCACCGGTGTCGTTCGTGTCGAGGATTCGGTGAAGATGCGACGAGATCCTCGACGCAAACGAGAACCGTTCAGTCGCCGGCGGTGGGGCTGAGGGGGGCCTTCTGGTCGCGGCGGGCGGCTTCGCCCTGTTCGATGGCGTCGGCGAGATGGATCGCGATGTCGGCGACACGCACGTCGTCCTCGTCGACCCCGGCCGCCTTCACGCCGTCGTCGAGCATCACGTAACAGAACGGGCAGGCGGTGGCGACCCGGCCGGCGCCGGTCGAGAGGGCCTCCTGGGCGCGTTCGTCGTTGACCTTGACGCCGACGTTCTCTTCCATCCACATGCGCGCGCCACCGGCCCCGCAGCACATCCCTTTCGTGCCGGTGCGCTGCATCTCGACGAGGTCGATGCCCTTGATCGAGCCGATGACCTTGCGCGGCGCGACGTACACGTCGTTGTGGCGGCCGAGGTAGCAGGAGTCGTGGTACACGATGCGCTCGTCGAGGGTGGCCTCGCTCACGTCGAGCCGGCCCGACTCGATGAGGTCCTCGAGCAGCTGGGTGTGGTGGACCACCTCGTAGTTGCCGCCGATCTGCGGATACTCGTTGAGGAGCGTGTTGAAGCAGTGCGGACACTGGGTGATGATCTTCTTCACGCCCATGCCGTTGAGCATCTCGACGTTGGGCTGGGCGAGCATCTGGAACAGGTACTCGTTGCCGGAGCGGCGGGCGGAGTCACCGGTGCACATCTCGGACGGGCCGAGGATGGCGACATCGATCCCGGCGCGGCGCAGCAGCTTGGCCATCGCCTGGGTGACCTTCTTGTTCTTGTCGTCGAACGAACCGGCGCAGCCGACCCAGTAGAGGTACTCGGCCTCGAGCGGTGAACCGGGGTCGACGATGGTGACGCCGTCGAGACCGTCGGCCCAGTCGCCGCGCTCGCCCTGGTTGATGCCCCAGGGGTTCATCTGGTTCTCCATCGAGCGGTAGGCGTTGCCCAGCTCGGCGGGGAAGTTCGACTCCATCAGCGACAGGTAGCGCCGCATGTCGAAGATCTTGTCGGTGATCTCGATGTTCACCGGGCAGATCTCGTCGCAGGCCTTGCAGGTGGTGCAGGCCCAGATCTCCTCGGGCGTGATGCGCTCGAACAGCGAGTCGGCGCTCACGGTGATCTCGGGGTCGACACCCAGCGGCGGGCTCACGGCCGGGCTGCCGGTGGCGGCCATGACCTCGCCGGACTTGAGCACGATCTCGCGTGGGTCGAGCGACTTCCCGGTGGCGTGAGCGGGGCACACGCTGGTGCAACGACCGCACATCGTGCAGGCGTCGAGGTCGAGCAGTTGTTTCCACGTGAAGTCCTCGACCGAGGAGGCGCCGAAGCTCTCGAGTTCGGTCTCCATGAGATCGGGCATCGGGCGCATGGCGCCCTTCGGGCGGTCCTTTTCCTTCAGGTACATGTTCAGCGGGGACGTGAACACGTGGCGCAGCATCGTGATCGGCAGGAGTGCCAGGAAGGCGATGAACGAGATGACGTGACCGACCCACCACCATTGGTGCACGGTGGACAAGGTGTCGGCCGACCAGCCGTCGACCAGCTGGGCCAGCGGGTAGCCGATGAAGCTCCACTGCTCGTAGTCGGGTGTGCCCTCCAGGGCGATACGGAACATCTCGGCGCCGAATCCGGTGACGCCGATGGCGGCGAGGGTGGCGAGGATGATGGCGTGCTCCGGCTTCGACTTGATCCGGATGCGATACGGACGCTGCACGTACCGCCGCACGATCGCCCACCCGACCCCGCCGAGGAAGATCACGCCGGCAAGGTCACCGACGAAGGAGAACGCCTGGTACGTCGTGCCGTGGAGGAACTTGAGGTCCTCGGGCATCTGGTGGTCGATCTCGAGCACCGTGGTGACACCCATCAACACCAGGAACCCGAAGTAGATCATCGAGTGCATGACACCCGCTGCCGGGTCGCGCAGCAGAGTCTGCATGTAGACCCCGGAGCGGAAGTCGGCAAGGCGCTGCTTGGCGTTCTTCGGCGTGGTGTGCCGCTCGGAGGGGCCGCCGCGCTCCCAGTTCTTCATCCGCTGGGCGAAGGCGATGCCTCCCCACACGACCATCACGGGGATGATCGAGTAGAACGCGATCTGCAGCGGTCCAGGGATGTTGCCGAAGACCGTCCGGTGGACGGCGTTCTCGTTCTCCCACCCGGTGATCTGGGGGATGATCCCGGACACGACGGTGATCGTGCCGATGGCGAGGCCGATGACGAGCGAGATCTGGTGCGGCTTGAACCGCTTCTCCGCGTCGTTGCTGGAGTCGGTGTCGGTGCTCATGGCGGCACCGAACCTACTCAAGTCACCCCGAGCGGAGGTAGTCCATGCCCCTCGTGAAGAACGTCACAGCGGCCCCGAGTGGGTCGTCGGAACGGGCGATGTCGACGATGTCGACGATGGCGCCGAAGGTGGCGTTCCAGTACTCGGGTTCGCCGGGACCGGAGCCGACCTCCCACTCGACCTCCCACGGGCCCACATAGAGGTAGGGCATCTCGTGGTACCCGTCGCCCGCGGCCGCGCCGAGGTTGCAGCGAGGCGCATCGGGCACCGACCCCGCTGTGGGGTCGAGGTCGATCCCGTAGTCGAAGTGTTCGGGCCAGAGGCGACCCACCGACACGGCCGGGTCGCCCTCACGGGCGAGTTCGGCGATGGCGATGTCGATGGCCCGCTGGCCGAGGAGGTACCAGTCGCCGAGGGCGACGAGGGTGGCGGGGTCGTAGACGAGTGCCTCCTCGGGATCGCCCAGGTCCGGAGTGTCGCTCCCGACCCAGAAGTCGGGGCTCGGCGAGAATCCGGCCGACCCGCACAGGTCATTGATGGTCGCGCCGAGCGTCGGGACGACGATGGTGCTGGCCTCGGCGGTGTAGATGTCGGGACCGGTCACCCGCTCGATGATCAGTGAGTCGCCGGCGAGACGGAGGCGCTCCCGATCCGGCCCGACTGGATGCGTGGCGAACCCGCCGGGGCACGGGCGCAGGTCGAACAGCTGGTCGTGGTGCTGCCGCGCCTGGGCGAGGACGTGGGTGGCGATCCGCTGCAGCGTCGCCCGCGTCGACGGCCAGTCGAACTCGAACAGGGCGGGGTCCACGGCGGCGCGGCCTCGGAGGCCGTCAGCCGTAGTACTGGCGGTCGAGCTCGCGAATGCGGTCGGACAGGCTGGCGAGCAGCTTGTGCGAGATCGCCGGCACGTCGTCGAGCACGCCGAGGAAGCGGCGCCCCTCGATGACGAGGAGGGTGCAGTCGGTCTCGCAGATGGCCGTGGCGGTGCGCGGCCCGTGGTCGAGCAGCGAGAGTTCGCCGAGCACGGCCCCGCTGCCGAGTGTGGCCACCTTGCGGTTGTTGCGCTTGACCACCACGTCACCGTCGAGGATGACGAAGGCCTCCCGGCCGGTCTGGCCTTGGTCGACGATCAGGGTGCCCGCGGTCATCGTGACTTCATCGCTGGCGCGGGCGACCTTCTCCAACTCCTTCTTGGTGCAGGCACTGAAGAGCGGGACCTGCTTGAGGCTTTCGAGATGCTGCTTGCGGCTCGGCATGAACGTGCACCTTAGGCGACGCGAGACCGACGCGATCGCCGGTGGGTGTCCGGTCGTCGCCGCGGTCAGGCGGTGCCGGCCTGCGCGGCGACGGCTGCGGCCGCAGCAGCAACCGCCTCGGCATCGCCCAGGTAGTCGGCCTCGAGAACGGTGAGCGACTCGTCGAACTCGTAACGGCGGGGGGCGCCGGTCGGGATGTTCACGCCCGCGATGTCGTCGTCGGACACGTCCTCGAGGTGCTTGAGGAGGGCACGCAGCGAGTTGCCGTGTGCGGTGACCAGTACGTTCAGACCGGCCATGAGCTGTGGCGCGATCTCGTCGTACCAGTAGGGCAGCACGCGGTCGACCACGTCCTTCAGGCACTCGCAGGCCGGGAGCACGTCCGGCGGGAGGTGCTGGTAGCGCGGGTCGTTGATCGGGTGCTCGTCGCTCGTGGGTTCGACCGGAGGTGGCGGGGTGTCGTAACCCCGGCGCCAGGCGTGGACCTGCTCGGCGCCGTGGCGCTCGGTGGTCTCCTTCTTGTCGAGACCCTGTAGGGCTCCGTAGTGCCGCTCGTTGAGGCGCCAGTTGCGCTGCACGGGGAGCCACACCTGGTCCATCGACTCGAGGGCGAGGTTGTGCGTGATCACGGCACGCGTCTGGAGCGAGGTGTGCGAGGTGTCGAAACGGAGGCCCGCTTCGCGCATCGTCACGCCCGCAGCGGCGGCCTCCTCTGCCCCCTTCTCGGTCAGGGGCACGTCGTGCCAGCCGGTGAAGAGATTCTTCAGGTTCCACTCGGACTGCCCGTGGCGGAGGATGACGAGGGTGCCGGTCATGACGCCGATGCTACGTCGTGGTGTCAGACACCGCTTCAGGTTCACGCTTCAGGTTCCGTACCGATCTCGGCCGTCACGGATGAACCTGAAGCGGTGTCTGACACCATGGCGGGGTGACGACGGACTCGTGGATCGCGTTGGCGGTGCTGACCGTGATGGTGGGTGTGCTGGTGCTGGACCGCATTCCGCCGGTGTTCGTGTTGGGCGGAGCAGTGGCGGCGCTGTTGTTCTCCGACGTGATCGACGTGGACACCGCCCTCTCGGGGCTCTCGAGCCCTGCGCCGGCCACCATTGCCGCGCTCTACGTCGTGGCAGGAGCGGCCACCGCGACCGGGGCGTTCGTCGGGCTCATCGACCGGTTGCTGCAGAAGAGACCGTCGGTACCGCTGCTGGCCGGGAGCACCGCGGCGCTGTCGTCGTTCATCCCCAACACCCCGCTCATCGCGATGTTCGCCCCGCGGGTGGTGCGGTGGGCGCACCGTTCGGGCGGGTCGGCGAGCAGGCTGCTTCTGCCGATGAGCTTCGCCAGCATCCTGGGTGGTGTCGTCACCATCATCGGCACCTCGACGAACCTCGTCGTGTCGGATCTCCTGCGTGCCGCGGGCGAGGACGAGCTCGGGATGTTCGAGATCACGGTGGTGGGTCTCCCGGTGGCGATCGTGGGCGTGATCGTGCTGGCCACCGTCGGACGGCGCATTCTTCCCGATCGGTCGACGGCCATCGACCCGAGTGCACGAGCGCGCACGTTCCAGATCGCCATGCGCGTCGATCCGGCGAGCCGCCTGGTCAACCGGACGATCGCTGCGGCCGGGCTGCGTGACCTGGAGGGAGCGTTCCTCGCCTTCATCGAGCGCGAGGACGAGCACGGCAACACCCATGTGCTCCCGGCCGCGCCCACCACTGTCTTGGTGGCCGACGACCTCTGCTGCTTCGTGGGCGAGAGCGACCGCGTTCTCGAGTTGCACGGCCACAAGGGCCTCGTCGCCGCCGAGGCGGGTCACGTCGCCGAGCCGAGCACGATCGACATGCGTGTCTTCGAGGCCGTGATCGCCCCCGCCTCGCAGTTGGTGGGCTCGACGCTCCGTGACGCCGGCTTCCGGGCCCGTTACGGGGGTGTGGTCGTTGCCATCCACCGGGCCGACGAAGAGGTCGAGGGGCAGCTCGGCCGCGTCCGCCTGCGTGCCGGCGACGTGCTGCTCGTGCTGGCCAACGAGGGTTTCGGCACACGTTGGCGCGGTCACCTCGACTTCTCCCTCGTGGCCGCGCTCGACCAGCCGGCGCCGTTTCGCGAGGCGAAGGCGTGGCTCGTCTACGCCGCGGTCGCGGGTCTCGTGGTGTGCGCCACCTTCGACGTGGTGAGCCTCTTCGAAGCGTCGGTGGCTGCGGCGGGCGTGTGCCTGCTGGGTGGGGCAATCGGGCGTCGTGAGGCGGCGCGTTCGATCGACGTGAACGTCGTGCTCACGATGGCAGTGGCGATCAGCCTCGGTGCGGGTATCGCCCTGAGTGGTCTGGCGGGGGAGGTGGCCCAGTTGGCCGACTCGGTGGGCGACACCCCACTCGGTGACGTCGCCGCCGTGGCCGGGGTGATGATCGTGACGATCATCCTCACCGAACTGCTCACCAACACCGCGGCCGCGGCGCTGATGGTCCCGATCGCGCTGAACGTCGGTGTCGAGAGCGGGGTCGAGCCGCGGATGCTGGCCATCGCCGTCCTGATCGGCGCGTCGTGTTCGTTCCTGTCGCCCATCGGCTACCAGACGAACCTCATGGTCTACGGCCTCGGTGGGTACAAGTTCACCGACTTCACCAAGGTCGGCGCACCCCTCACCGTCGCCACGGTGGTCGTCACGTGTGCGGTCGTTCCCGTGGCGTTCGGCTGAGCCCGACTATTGGCGCGAGCCGGTGGTCGTCACGTGTGCGGTCGTGCCCGTGGCGTTCGGCTGAGCCCGGCGGGTCGAGCGGGCCGGTGGTCGTCCGCTTCTCCGGCCGTGCGCCATCTGCTGCTGCCGTAGGGCGCCCGTAGGATCGCGCCATGGCACGCGGCGAGTTGGACCGATTCCTGAGGTACGACGAGCTGCGCAGCTGGCTCGAGGAGCTGGCCGAGCAGAACGCCGATCTCGTCGGTCTCGACGTGTACGGCCGCTCCCACGAGGGACGCGATCTGTTGCTCGTCACGGTGACCGACACGAGCACGGGCCCCGCGGCGAACAAGCCCGCTCACTGGGTCGACGCCAGCATCCACGCCATCGAACTCACGGCGACGGTCGCCGCCTGTCACCTGCTCCAGCGGCTGGTCGACGGCTATCGGGCGGGCGAGGAACAGGTCGTACGGGCGCTGAGGACACGCGCGTTCTACGTGGTGCCGCGGGTCAACCCCGACGGTGCCGAATGGGTGCTGGCCGACCGCCCCCGGTTCCGCCGCTCGTCGGTGCGTCCGTGGCCCGCCTCCGATGCACACCACTGGCCCGGCCTCCACCCCGAGGACATCGACGGCGACGGGTGCATCCTGCAGATGCGCCTCCCGGACTCCGACGGGCACTGGATGCCGCACCCGGACGATGGTCGGCTGATGATCCCGGTCCCCGCGGCGGGGGTGTCGGCCGACACCCCGCGCTACCGCATCCTCACGGAGGGCCCGCTCGAGGACTTCGACGGGTTCACCACACCCAGCCCTCCACCCCCGGAGGGCCTCGACCTGAACCGCAACTACCCGGCGGGCTGGTCGACCACGGTGACCGGCTCCGGAGACCACCCACTCTCGGAGCCGGAGATCGACGCCCTGGTCCGGGCGATCATCGCCCGGCCCAACATCTGCGGCTTCAACGCCTACCACACCAGCGGCGGTGTGCTCCTGCGGCCCTCCTCGACCGTCGCCGACGGCGATCTGCCGCCACACGACGTGTGGACGTGGAAGGAGCTGGCCACCGTCGGGACCGAGCTGACCGGCTATCCCTCCCACTCGGTGTTCGAGGACTTCACCTGGGACCGATCAGAGACCATGAGCGGGGCTGCCGACGACTGGGCGTACGAGCACCTCGGAATCTACGGCTGGACGACCGAGTTCTGGGACATCGTTCAGGCCGCGACCGGTGAGAAGCAGTCGACCCACTTCTGGTTTCTCGGGCCGACCGATGAACAGGCGCTGGCCGTGCTGCGCTGGCTCGACCTGCAGCCGCCGCCCGAGCACCGGCGGGACGCAGGGTTCGTGGACTGGTATCCGTTCGAGCACCCACAACTCGGAACGGTCGAACTCGGCGGATGGAACATCTTGCGGTCCTGGTTCAATCCTCCTGCCCACCTGGTGCGCGCCGAGGTGGCGGGGCACGCCGACTTCGCGATCCATCAGGCCCTCGCCGCGCCGTGTCTCGCCATCGCCCACACCGCCGTCGACCAACTCGGCGACAACACCTGGAAGGTCGCGATCGGTGTCGCCAACACCGGTTGGCTGCCGACGACGGTGACCGAGCGGGCGCGCAAGGACGGACGTCTCCAGCCTGTCACCGTCGAGATCGCCGGGGCCCGGGCCGAGGGTCCGACACGCGTCCGTCTCGGTCAGTTGGAGGGACGGCGGGGGGCGCGGTTGGCGAGAAACGACGATGGCTCGGCCGACCGCGGTCTGGCCAGTTGGATCGTGCGAGCCCCGGCCGGCACGGTGGTGACGGCCACGGCCCGGCACGAACGGGCCGGAACCGTCGTTGCCGAGATCACGCTGGGCTGACCGACGCATCTCTGCGGCGCATCATGGGTGTGTGGGACGATGATCCCGATGGACCCCTCGATTCAGGACCTCTTCGATGCGGCACGCGCCGCACAGGAGCGGGCGTACTCGCCCTACTCCCGGTACCCGGTGGGCGCGGCGGTGCGGACCACCTCGGGGGAGATCTTCACTGGATGCAACGTGGAGAACGCGGCGTTCCCGCTCGGCACGTGCGCCGAGGCCGGGGCACTCGCGGCGATGGTGCACGGTGGGGCGCGAACGGCAACGGAGATCCTGGTCGTCACGACCGGAACCACGCCCGGAACGCCGTGCGGCGGATGCCGGCAGCGGATCCGCGAGTTCGCCAGCCCCGAGACCCTGATCCACTCCACCACCGTCGACGGGAACGTGGTCACGATGACCATGCAGCAACTCCTCCCGATGTCGTTCGGACCCGAGGATCTCGACCGCACCAGAAGCTGAGTCCAATAGGCTCAAGTTTTCTAAACAGTGGGTTGTGGCGAGGGCCCGCTGCTCCTATCTTGAGTGTCACACGTTCAGGATCCTGAGCGCGCAGATCGACACCCCCACAGTTCGAAGCACAAGGAGCAACCATGGCAAAGGCAGTCGGCATCGACCTCGGGACCACCAACTCGGTGGTCTCGGTTCTCGAAGGCGGCGACCCCGTCGTCATCCCCAACGCCGAGGGCGCGCGCACGACGCCGTCCGTCGTGGCGTTCTCGAAGACGGGCGAGGTGCTCGTCGGCGAGGTCGCCAAGCGGCAGGCCATCACCAACCCCGATCGCACGTTCCGCTCCGTCAAGCGGCACATGGGTGAGAACTGGAAGTCCTCCGACGTCGACGGCAAGCAGTACACCGCCCAGGAGATCTCTGCGCGCACCCTGATGAAGCTGAAGCGCGACGCCGAGTCCTACCTCGGAGACAGCGTCACGCAGGCCGTCATCACCGTCCCGGCGTACTTCGACGACGCCCAGCGCACGGCCACCAAGGAAGCCGGCACCATCGCCGGACTCGAGGTGCTGCGAATCATCAACGAGCCCACCGCGGCTGCTCTCGCCTACGGCCTCGACAAGGGCAGCGAGGACGAGACCGTCCTGGTGTTCGACCTCGGTGGTGGCACGTTCGACGTGTCGGTCCTCGAGATCGGCGACGGCGTCTTCGAGGTGAAGTCCACCCACGGCGACACCAACCTCGGTGGCGACGACTGGGACCAGCGCATCATCGACTGGCTGGTCGAGCAGTTCAAGGCCGCCCACGGGGTCGACCTCAGTGCCGACCGCATGGCCGCCCAGCGTCTCCAAGAGGCTGCCGAGAAGGCCAAGATCGAGCTCACCCAGGTCCAGCAGACCCAGATCAACCTGCCCTTCATCACGGCCACCGCCGATGGGCCACTGCACCTCGACGAGTCGTTGTCGCGAGCCAAGTTCCAGGACATGACCGCCGACCTCATCGAGCGCTGCAGGGTTCCCTTCGAACAGGCCCTGAAGGATGCCGGTGTCGCCAAGGGCGAACTCCACCACGTGATCCTCGTGGGTGGTTCCACGCGCATGCCGGCCGTGGCCGACCTCGTCCACGACCTCACCGGCAAGGAGCCGAACAAGACCGTCAACCCCGACGAGGTCGTGGCCGTCGGTGCCGCCATCCAGGCGGGCGTGCTGCGCGGCGACGTGAAAGACGTGCTGCTGCTCGACGTGACGCCGCTGTCACTCGGCATCGAGACCAAGGGCGGCGTCATGACCCGCCTCATCGAGCGCAACACCACCATCCCGACCAAGCGTTCCGAGGTGTTCACCACGGCCGACGACAACCAGCCGTCGGTCGAGATCCACGTGCTCCAGGGCGAGCGCGACATGGCGCAGTACAACAAGACGCTCGGCAAGTTCCAGCTGGTCGACCTGCCCCCCGCCCCGCGCGGCGTGCCCCAGATCGAGGTCGTGTTCGACATCGACGCCAACGGCATCGTCCACGTGTCGGCCAAGGACCGGGCCACCAACAAAGAGCAGTCGATGACCATCACCGGTCAGTCGACCCTCGACAAGAACGACATCGACCAGATGGTCAAGGACGCCGAGTCGCACGCCGAAGAGGACCGTCAGC
>CBFCWZ010000035.1:0-17406 GCA_965601935.1 uncultured Ilumatobacteraceae bacterium | reverse complement strand
CCCGAGGGGCCGGGACCGTATGCCAGGATCGGCCGGTACGCGTGGGTCGATCACTACGGCCCCCTCCGGGAGGGGTTGCGCGAAGCCGGAAAGCTCATCAAGAAGGCCGGCTACCGGGCGGTGTCGTTCGCCGACGACAACTCGATGGTCGACCGGGCGGTGGCCGAACGGGCCGGGCTGGGCTGGTTCGGCCGCAACGCCAACCTGCTCCTGCCGGGCGCGGGCAGCTTCTTCGTGCTCGGGTCGATCATCACCACCGCGGACTATCCGCCCGCGACGGCCTCGGTCGCCGACGCCTGCGGCACCTGCACCCGTTGCGTCGAGGCCTGTCCCACCGACGCAATCGTCGACCGGGCGGTGGTCGACGGCCGCCGCTGCCTCAGCTGGGTGCTCCAGAAGGCGGGCCCGGTTCCCGACGAGTACCGGGTCGCGGCGGGCGACCGGATCTACGGCTGTGACGACTGCCAGGACGTGTGCCCGATCTCGGTGCGTCTCGGCCCCCGCAACACGTTCCCATTGCCCCGTGCGGCAATCGCCTCCATCGACGCATCTGAACTGTTGGAGGCCTCCGACGAGTGGATCCTGGAGCGTTGCGGGCGCTGGTACATCGCCGACCGCGACGTGCGCTGGCTGCGCCGCAACGCCCTGCTCGTCGTCGCCAACATCGGTGAGCCCGGTTCTGCCCGCCTGCGCGCGCTCGTCGAGCGCTACCGTTCAGGGCACGACGAGATCCTCGCCGAACACGCCGAGTGGGCGTTGAGCCGCCTCGACGACCGGAGGGCCAGCTCCTCCGGCACACCCCCGCAGACCCCGTGAAACACCTTCTCGTCACCAACGACTTCCCCCCGAAGATCGGCGGCATCCAGTCCCTGTTGTGGGAGTGGTGGCGTCGCCTCCCCGCCGACTCGTTCGCAGTCCTCACCAGTCCCTACGCCGGGGCCGAGGAGTTCGACGCAGCCGAGCCCTACCGGATCGAGCGGGTCCGTGAGCCGGCGCTGTTGCCGCACCCGCTGATGGTGCAACGGATCAACGCGCTCGCCGACGACTTCGGTGCCGACCTCGTGGTCCTCGACCCCGCCGTGCCGCTCGGGCTGGTCGGGCCGTCACTCAACCGTCCCTACGACCTCGTCCTCCACGGGGCCGAGGTCACCGTCCCCGGCCGGATCCCCGGGAGCAAGCAGACCCTCGCATACACCCTGAACCGGGCTCGTCACATCGTGGCGGCGGGCGGGTACCCGGCCGCCGAGGCCGACGCGGCGGCCGGTCGCGAACTGCCCGTCACTGTCGTGCCGTGCGGGGTCGACCCCGATCGCTTCCAGCCGGTCGACGACTCCACCCGCCGTGCGACCAGGGAACGATTCGGGCTGCCTGCCGACGCCGAATTGATCGTGGGGATCTCTCGTCTCGTCCCTCGCAAGGGCTTCGACACGGCGATCCGGGCGGTGGCCCGGCTGTCCCGCGTCCGGCCCGGAGTCCACCTGGCCATCGCCGGCGACGGCCGTGATGCCGAGCGTCTACGCCGTCTGGCGAAGGAACTCGACGCGCCCGTCACCTTCCTCGGCCGCGTTCCGAACGACGATCTTCCGCTCGTCTACGCCAGCGCCGACATCTTCACGATGCTCTGCCGCAACCGGTGGGGTGGGCTGGAGCAGGAGGGGTTCGGGATCGTCTTCCTCGAGGCTGCATCGTGTGGTGTCCCTCAGGTGGCCGGCCGTTCGGGCGGGGCGGCGGAGGCCGTCGCCCACGGCGAGACGGGGTTCGTGATCGACGACCCGCAGGACACCCAGGCCGTTGCCGACGCATTCGCCGAGATCCTCGATGACGGCACCCTGCGTGCCTCGATGTCCGAACGCTCCCGTCGGCGTGTCGAGGAGGAGTTCGCCTATGACGTCCTGTCCCGCCGGCTGGGCGAGTCGTTGGGAGCCTTCGAGTGAGCCGGGGCAGCCATCACGGCGAACTCATCGTCCGCGCCGACGCAGCCGCAACCACCTGGTTCGTCGTCACTGCCGTCGTGTCCGCGGTCGTCTTCGACGGTGTCGCGCTCTGGATCGGGGCGATCACTGCGCTCTCGCTCTTCCTCGTCGGCATGGTGGCCTTCCTCTGGTCGTTCTGGAACGCTGTGCAACGCAGCCGGGGCGAGAGCATCGCGGTCACGCAGTTGTACTTCCTGGTGGGCGGGGTGGCGCCGGTTCGCGTCCGCAACGCGATGAACGCGCTGCTGGCGGTCCAGGTGCTCGTGGGGCTGGGAACGGCCCTCGTCCGCCCGAACGGCCCCGACGGCACACCTGGTTCGGCCCTCGCCCTCGGTGTGCTGGTTCCGATGTTCGGGCTCGGCCTCAACGGGCTGTGGGCCGCCTACCACGGTTCCTATGCCGAAAGATCATCCGACGACGATGAAGTTCGCCTCGGCGGGGGTTCCATCGGCCAGAATGAAGGCCATGGCTGAGACCGCGACGGAAATCATCACGATCGACGCCCCGCCCGAGAAGGTGTGGGACATCGCCGTCGACCTCGCGAAGTATCCCGAGTGGGCCCGTGACATCAAGTCGGTCGTCATCCACCGCACCGACGCCCAGGGTCGCCCGGCCGAAGTGGAGTTCCGCACCTCCGCGCTCGGCCGCAGCACGCACTACACCCTCGCCTACGACTACTCGAATGCCCCCAGCCAGATGGGCTGGCGCATGCTCAAGGGCGACATCCAGCGCTCGATCGACGGCACCTTCAAGTTCCACTCGAAGGATGACGGTTCGACCGAGGTTCGCTACGACCTGGCGATCGACCTCGTCGTCCCGCTGCCCGGCTTCGTCAAGCGACGGGCCGAGGTTCGCATCCTCAACACGGTGCGCGAGATGAAGGTGCGCGCCGAGGCGTGAACTCTGCCGGCGCCGTCCCCGCTCGCAGGGTCGGCATCGATGTCGGTGGCACGAAGGCGCAGGGGATCGTTCTCGACCCCGAGGACCGCGTCGTCGCGCAGGCCCGTCGGGAGACCCCGCGTGGCCGACGCAGCCTCGACTCGCTCGTCGCCCGGGTCGCGGAGCTTGCCGAAGAACTGGAGCCGGACGGGCCCGTCGGTGTCGGGGTCCCCGGGCTCGTCGGCCGCGACGGTGTCCTCCACGCAGCTCCGAACCTCGATGGGGTCGCCCACTTCGAGGTCCAGCAGCGGCTGCGCGAGCGGCTGGAGCGCGAGGTCTCCGTCGACAGCGACGGGACGAACTCGGCGCTGGGGGAGTGGCAACTCGGAGCGGGCCGCGGCGCGACCGACATGGTGCTGGTCACGCTCGGCACCGGGATCGGCGGTGGGCTGGTCATGGGTGACCGTCTGCAGCGCGGGCGCAACGGGTTCGCCGGAGAGATCGGCCACATGGTCGTCGACCGGGACGGCCCGAGGTGCCCGTGTGGGCGCCAGGGTTGCTGGGAGCGCTACGCCTCCGGGAGCGGTCTGGCCCGATTGGCCCAGGAGGCCACGGCGGCACGCCGCCTGACATCGTTGGTCGACGACGTGGGAGGGGATCCCGCCGACGTGCGCGGAGAGCACGTCATGGCCGCCGCACGGGCCGGCGACCGGGACGCGCTGGACGTGGTGGAGGAGTTCGCCGGGTGGGTGGCGCTCGGCCTCTCGAACCTCGCCAACGCCCTCGATCCCCAGATGTTCGTGCTGGGTGGCGGTCTCGCCGAGGGAGCCGACCTCTATCTCGACCCGATCCGCCGCCACTTCCCCGACTTCCTCTACCAGCCGGACCTGCGGCCGTTGCCCGAGATCCGGTTCGCCGAATGGGGCCCGCTCGCCGGTGCGGTGGGTGCTGCGCTGCTCCCCGAGCACGACGCCGCGGGGTGACGTCAGTCGCCCGGGTGGGGGCGGGCGTGTTCGGCGCGGGACTCGTTGATCTCCCGCCACGCCTCGTCGCGTCCGCCCATGCCGGCCGATGACGAGTGCTTGTCGGGTTCGAGGGCCTTGTACACGTTGAAGAAGTGCTCGATCTCCTCGACCAGCTGTGGGGTCAGATCGGAGATGTCGTGCACTGCGGCGAAGCGGGGTTCTTTCGGCGGGACGCAGATGAGCTTGGCGTCCTCGCCGGCCTCGTCGCGCATGTAGAGCACCCCGACCGGCCGGCACTCGACGATGACGCCCGGGTACACGGGATCCTCCAGGAGCACGAGGGCGTCGAGCGGGTCGCCGTCGCCGGCCAGCGTGTCGGGAACGAATCCGTAGTCCGCCGGATAGGTCGTGGCCGTGAAGAGGCGGCGATCCAGGTACACGCGACCGTCCTCGTGGTCGATCTCGTACTTGTTGCGGCTGCCGCGGGGGATCTCGATGACGACGTGGATGCAGTCGGGGGCCGGGTCTCGAGCCATGTGCGCCAGGTTGTCACAGGTCGCGCCCGGTAGCGTCGAGGTCCATGGACTTCCGGCGCATCGAGAATCTGCCTCCATACGTCTTCAGCATCATCAACGGTCTGAAGATCGAGGCACGCCGGGACGGCCACGACGTGATCGACCTCGGTTTCGGCAACCCCGACATCCCGTCGCCGGAGATCGCCGTCGCCAAGCTGGCCGAGGCCGCCCACAACCCGAAGAACCACCGCTACTCGCTGAGCCGGGGGTTGCCGAAGCTGCGGGAGGCGATCGCCGACTACTACGAGAACAAGTGGGGCGTGCATCTCGACCCCGAGCTCGAGATCACCAACACCATCGGCTCGAAGGAGGGGTTCTCCCACCTGATGTGGGTGCTGCTCGACCGTGGCGACGCGGCGATCGTGCCGAGCCCGAGCTACCCGATCCACATCTACGGCCCTCTGTTCGCCGGAGCCGATCTGCGTCAGGTTCCGATGCGGTTCCTCGCCGATCCGTCGGCCCGCGAGAGCTTCGCCGACGACTTCATGGACAGCCTCGAGACCGCCTGGGAGGTCGGCTGGCCGAAGCCCCGCGTGCTCGTGATGTCGTTCCCCCACAACCCGACGGGAGCGTCGGTCGATCTGGCGTTCATGCAGCGTGTCGTCGACTTCTGCCGGGAGCACGAGATGATCGTGGTCAACGACTTCGCGTACGCCGACATCGGCTTCGACGGCCACCAGCCACCGAGCATCCTGCAGGCCGACGGCGCGAAGGAGTGTGCCGTCGAGCTCTACTCGATGACCAAGAGCTTCTCGATGGCGGGGTGGCGGAGCGCCTTCCTGCTCGGCAACTCCGAAGTCGTGCAGGCTCTCGTGAAGCTGAAGAGCTACCTCGACTACGGCATGTTCCAGCCCGTCCAGATCGCGGCCACCGTCACCATCAAGGAGGCACCCGAGTTCCCCGACCAGGTGCGCGCCACCTACGAGTCCCGCTGCGACACCCTCATCGAGGGGCTCGAGCGGATCGGTTGGCACGTGCCGAAGCCGGGTGGATCGATGTTCGTGTGGGCGCCGATCCCGGAGCCCTACGCCGAGATGGACTCCGTCGAATTCTGCTCGATGATCGTGCGTGACGCCGATGTGGCCCTGTCGCCCGGCGTGGGCTTCGGCCCCGGCGGTGAAGGGTTTGTCCGCTTCGCCCTGATCGAGAACGAGAAGCGCATCCAGCAGGCCATCCGCAACCTCCGTCGCGGGCTCCCCAAACTCGGCTGATCCACCGGCGACCTCCTCCGGATCGGACTCGCCGCGTTGTGGCCGCCCGGCAACCGCGAGCCACGTCGAGAAGCAACTGGGCCCGTGCTCCTGGAGTCAGCCTGGGGAACCGGTGGCGGGCAGCGCGATCGGGTACTCGACCACGTTGACCCTCGAGCCGTCCTCGGGTGACGTTTCGAAGACGACGACGGAACCTGGTCCGGCTCGATACGCATCCGAATTCGTATCGAGGTCGATCGACGCCTCGAAGGTGCCCCACCTCCCGTTTCCGTCCGTTGCGGTGGTGAACCCTTCGGTGAGCACGATTCCGTCGCCTCCTCCCGCCGTCACGACGTACTGCACTGTGGCCTCGAACGTGTTCGACTCACCGCGGAGCACCAGCGGGTCGGCGACCTCGGCGCCGGGATACGGGTGTTCGACGAGGATGCCAGGCCGTAGATCCGGGTCGTCATCCCGTGTGACGCCATCCCGGACCGGGATGCCGTGCGACATGATCTCATCCCGATCGACTCCGTCGATCCGGAACAGCACTCGCTCGATGTTGTCGAACTGGGTCAACGTGAACACGACCTGGGCGACGCGGAACCGCTCGACCAGGGATCCGGAGGACTCCTCGAACTCAGCGGACAGGTCAACCGTGGCCACACCGTCGGCAACCGCCAGATCGAGCAGCCTCGTACCGTCGGGGATGGTGGTGAGCATGCCGATCTCCGACTCCACCGCATCAGGACCCCAGAGCATCGCCTCGAGCGCGGCACGCGCGACGGCCGGACCCTCGACCCAGCGGCCGCCGGCCCCGATCTTCTCAGCGCAGCAAACGGGCGGATCGACGATCTCCCACGCCCAGTAGACGTTCACCCCCACCACAGCGTCAGCAGCTGTCGTACCCGTCGGTGGCGGTTCGGTCGCCGGGGGTTCCGTTGCCGCCGGTTCGGTCGCCGCCGGTTCGGTCGCCGGGGGTTCGCTCGTCGGGGGTTCGGTCGCCGGGGCCTCTGTCGACATCGGCTCGGTCGCCTTCGTCGACGTCGGATCGGTCACGACCGTCGCCGCGGCGTCGACGTCCGAGTCAGCAGTATCCGATGTGTCGTCGTCACCGCATGCCGAGGCCAGCAAAGATGCAACGACCACCAGTGTTCCAACGACGGTTCGCCTGGTCCGTGCCATCGCCACCTCACCTCCGCGTCCATCGTCACAGCCGGGCCTCAGGTCGACCAGAGCCAAACGTCAAGCCACATGCTCCTCGGCCTCGGACACCAATGCCGCTGATGGAGCACTACGACAGTCCACAGGCACCCCGGTCCCGGTGGTCGCTGGCAGCAGACCATGCGTGTGGCACCGCCTCGGGGAGGCGTGGCGAGGCCGATGACGAGGCCGGAAACGCACGACGTGTGTGGCGTGTACGGTCGGGATGCAGCCCACCTCGCCGGTCGGGCGATGGAACCCGGACAAGGGGGAACCGGTGCTCTTCAACCACACTGCCGTGCAGATCGACCTCGATCACATCGACGACGCCGTCGCGTTGTTCTCCGATGTGCTCGGTTTCGAAGAGGTCTTCCGGTTGGCGAGCCCGAACCCCGCGCTGCCCGCAGACATGCGGATGCTCCGGCAACCGGCCGCCAACGTCGACCTACAGCTCACCGGGTTGGAGCGTGTCGCTCCCCAGGACCGCAAGATCATGAACCACTACGGATTCATCAGCGACGACGCGGACGCCGACGTCGCGACCGTTGCGGAGTGGTGTGAAGCCCGGAGCTTCGAGGTGACGACTGGCCTGTACATGCCCCGGATGTTCTGGATCGACGTGCCACAGCTCTTCTTGGACTTCGTGCTCGAAGTCATGGATGCCGCGGAACTCAGGAAGTACGAATACCCCTGGCCGCCGGCGCTCTGAACGCTGTCCCCCGCCGACTTTTCTGTGTCCGCTGTCAGTCGACCCAGTTGCGGGAGCGTTCGACCGCCCGCAGCCATTGGGCGTGGAAGAGATCGGGGAAGGTCCGGTCGTCGGCGGGGGTGAATTCGGTTTCGAGGTCCCAGGCTTCACCGATGGCGTCGGTGGAGTCCCACACACCTTCGGCGAGGCCGGCGAGGAAGGCGGCACCGAGGGCGGTCGTCTCCTGGTCGCGGGGGCGCCGGACGGTCACCCCGAGTTGGTCGGCCTGGGTCTGGCAGAGCAGATCCATCACCGACGCGCCGCCGTCGACGCGGAGGTCGGTGATCGGGATTCCGCTGGCGGCGACCATCGCGTCGACCACGTCGCGGGTCTGGTAGGCCATCGACTCGACGACGGCTCGGGCGATGTGGGCCCGCGTGGTGCCCCTGGTGATGCCGAGCACCGACCCCCGGGCGTAGGGGTCCCACCAAGGGGCACCGAGGCCGGCAAAGGCGGGAACGACGACGACGCCCCCGGAATCGTCGACCGACTCGGCGAGCGGACCGGTCTCGGCTGCATCGTCGATGATCCGCAGCCCGTCGCGGAGCCACTGGATCGCCGCCCCGGTGACGAAGATGGCGCCTTCGAGGGCGTAGTGCGTGGTTCCGTCGGCCAGAGTCCAGGCCACGGTGGTGAGCATTCCCTCCGTAGGGGGTGGGCACGTCTCACCCACGTTGAGGAGGACGAACGAACCCGTGCCGTAGGTGTTCTTCGCCATCCCTGGCTCGAGGCAGGCCTGGCCGAACAGGGCCGCCTGCTGGTCGCCGGCGACACCGCTGACGGGGATGCCGGCGGGAACCCCGTTGGTCTCGGTGGTGACGCCGATCCGGCCGCTCGACGGCACGATCGCGGGGAGCGCGTCGAGCGGGACGTGGAGGAGGTCGCAGAGTTCCGGGTCCCACGCGCGGGAGCGGATGTCGCAGAGCATCGTGCGGCTGGCGTTGGTGACGTCGGTGGCGAACACCTCGCCGCCGGTGAGTTTCCAGATCAGCCAGGCATCGACCGTGCCGAGGGCGAGGTCGTCGTCGACGGGGATGTCGCGGTTCTGCAGGAGCCACTCGAACTTGGTCCCCGAGAAGTAGGGGTCGAGCACGAGACCGGTGTGCTCACGGACGAGATCGAGATGGCCGGCGGCGGCCAGTTCGTCGCAGCGCCCTGCCGTGCGGCGGTCCTGCCAGACGATCGCGGTGCCATACGGAGCGTCCGTCGAACGGTTCCAGGCAATCGCCGTCTCCCGCTGGTTGGTGATCCCGATGGCGGCCACCGACTCCTGTCCCACCTGTTCGACCACCTCGTTCAGGGTCGCCGCGGCGGCCTGCCAGATCTCGTCGGCGTCGTGCTCCACCCGACCCGGCTCAGGGTAGTGCTGGGGGAACTCGCGGTAGGCCGCGACGGTGTCGGTCGAGTCGGGGAAGATCGCACGGCTCCGGACACCGGTGGTACCGGCGTCGATGGCGATCACACACTGGCTGCTCACGGCGATGCACAGTACCCAACCATCACGGCGCGACGAGAGTGCCGTGTCGCCCCGGCGCGATCCGGAGGGTCAGCGGCGCTTCTTGGACTTCGGACGATTCGTGCCGGATTGCGTGCGTGACGTGGGAGGCGGGCGGTTGCGGGAAGCGTCGGAGGACGTGTCGTGGGACTCGTTGCGCTCCACGTCCCTCGTCTCGCGCTCGGCGCGAAGGTCCTTCATCGTCGTGCGCTGGTAGCCGAACTTCGCCAGAACCGCCCCGAACGCAAGGTACAGAGGGCCGCTGATGAGGACGCCGGCGATGGCGCCGACGATGTTGTCGCGAACGAGCAGGAACAAGACCGCGGTCATGATCAGCGCGTAGATCGTCCACTCGCGCATCAACCGTTGCCACGGAACCTGTCGGGAACTGTCCCACGCCATGCCCCCAGTACTACCGGACCGGGTGTCTCGACCGACCAGGGGCCGTACGATCTGCGTCCGTGCGCGTCGGTGTCCTGACCGGTGGGGGTGACTGTCCCGGGCTGAACGCCGTGCTACGCGCCATCGTCCGCAAGGGCGAGCGTGAGTACGGCGACGAGCTCGTCGGCTACCTCGATGCGTGGGACGGCGTGCTGACCCGCCGGACGACTCCGCTGACGATCGAGACGATGCGGGGTGTCCTCCCGCGCGGTGGCACCGTCATCGGCACCCGGCGGGGGAGCCCGTTCGACCGTCCCGACGGCGTCGATCTCGTCCGCCGCAGCATGTCCGACCTCGGCCTCGACGGGCTCATCGTCATCGGTGGCAACGGCAGCCTCAGCGTGGCCTGTGCCCTCCACGACGAACACGGCATCCCTGTCCTCGGGGTTCCGAAGACCATCGACAACGACATCGTCGGCACCGAGGTCACGTTCGGCTTCAACACGGCGGTTCAGATCGCCACCGACGCGATCGACCGTCTCCACACCACTGCCGAGAGCCACGACCGCGTGATGCTCGTCGAGGTGATGGGCCGGCATGCCGGATGGATCGCCACCCACGCCGGGATGGCCGGGGGAGCAGCGGCGGTACTGATCCCCGAGATCCCGTTCGACGTCGACGAACTCTGCGAACGGTTGATCCGCCGGCACCAGGGTGGCCGCCACGCCTCGATCGTCGTCGTCGCCGAGGGTGCCGAGCCGAAGCAGGGATCGATCGAGATGCCCGACATCTCTCGCGACCGTTTCGGCCACGTGATGCTGGGCGGGATCGCCAACCAGATCGCCGTCGTCGTCGGCGAGCGCACCAGCTTCGAGACCCGGGTCGTCCAGCTCGGCCACGTCCAGCGCGGCGGCACCCCCACCGCGTTCGACCGGGTGCTCTCGACCCGCTTCGGTGTCGCAGCCATCGATGCGGCCCACGCCCACCAGTGGGGGAAGATGACGGTGGTCCGCGGCGAGCGCATCGAACTCGACGACCTCAGCACGGCAGTGGACAAGACCCGCACGGTCGACCCCGAGTTCGTGAAGAACGTCGCCGAGCCCTTCTTCGCGTAGCGGACGTCCCTCCTGCCGAGGGATCTACGCAGCAGCGCTGGGGATCGCCGGATAGGCCGGCTGGCTCGACTCGACGAGTCCTGGATAGTCGTAGATCGTCAGGGCACGGTCGGACAGGCCACCGTTGCCGAGCGGCCACACCTGGGGTTCCCCGTCGATCACGATCCTCACCGCGCGGACGCTGTCGAGTTCCGAGGCGGTCGCCACGATCTGGGCCACCGCCAGGGTGACCGCGTCGACCGTGAGGGGAGCGAGCGAATCGGTGATGTCGACGGTGAGGACGGCCCGCACGGTGCCGGCCGAGTTCAGTCGGAGGTCGGAGGGGATCGCGGTGCCGATCTCACCGGCGATCTCGTCCTCGTTCGGACCGGCGAACAGCGAGGTGATGAGGGCCCGAGGTGTCCGGCTCACATCGCGTTGGACGGCGCGGAGTTGCTGTTGTTCACCGGGCTGCGTGGGCGCGAGGAGGAAGATCAGACTCGACCCTTCCGCGGGGTCACCGACGACCTCCTGCTGCTCGGCGAGATCGACGCGATCCTCCACGGGGATCGCTCGTGGGTCGTCGTCGGTGGGGATCGAACAGGCCGCCAGGGCGAGGCAGCCGACGATGAGGGCCCGAACGGGTCCGGTGTGCAAGGGTCCCATCAGTCGTCCAACTCCGATGCCGGCATCTCGATCACGAATCGGGCGCCGCTGTCACCGTCGAGACGGTCCTCGACCCAGACGCGGCCGCCGTGCATCCGGACGTGTTCGTCGACGAGGGCGAGCCCGAGCCCCGCCCCCTCGCTGCCGGTCCGCCGCCCTGCGCCACCTCCACGGGCGAAGCGCTCGAAGATGAGGTCGCGTTCCTCGGGTGCGACACCGGGCCCGCGGTCCTCGACGGCGATGAGGATGTGCGACATCGCTTCGTCGGGCTGGTTGAACTCGGTGATCGTGACCTCGGGTTCGGCTCCGCCGTAGGCCCTGGCATTGTCGATGAGGTTGGCGATGACGCGGGCAAGTCGACGGCGGTCACCACGGATCACCGCCATCTCGGCGCGTTGGGAGGCGTGGACAGGGATCTGGGGGAGAGAGCTGACCGCGACCGCCTGGCGGACGAACTCGGCGGCGGACAGCTCCTCCATGTTCAGCCGGATCGCGCCGGCGTCGAAACGGGAGATCTCGAGGAGGTCCTCGACGAGCCCCTGGAACCGGATGACATCGCCCGAGAGGAGGTCGAGTGCCGTCTGGGCACGCTCGGGCAGGTCGTCCCGGCGAGCCTCCATCACCTCGACCGAGGCCGACAGGGTCATGAGGGGGGAGCGCAGCTCGTGGCTCACGTCGGAGGCGAAACGGGCGTCGCGCTCGACCCTCTGCTGGAGTGCGGCGGCCATGCCGTTGAAAGAGTCGGTGAGCACGCTCAGGTCGGGGTCGTCGGTGGTTTCGAGCCGGGTGTCGAGCCGCCCCCCGGCGATCGCGGAGGCTGCCTGCGCTGCCGTCGCCAGAGGGCGGACAGTGCGACGAGCGGCGAACATCCCGAGCAGCACGCCGAGCGCGATCGTGATCACCGCAGCCAACAGGAGAGCGATGGACACGCTGGACAGCGTGGAGTCGGTGTCGTCGAGATCGAAGAACTCGAAGTACGCGCTGTCGTTGTCGATGGCCCAGCCGGCGATGAGGCTCAGATCATTCCCCGTGCGCGCGATCTGGATGGACGGGACCCGATCGGTGACAACCTGGTCGGTGAGCTCGACCGGCATGGTGTTGGGGTCTCCGGACCCCCACCAGCTGTCGCGGTACCAGATGAGGTAGTTCTGGATGCCACTGCGCTCGAGCGTGGCAGTGGCGGTGGTCGGTTCCGCTGGGCCGGTGTCGAGGTCGCGGTCGACGTCACCGGCGTTGCGGCGGGAACTGGCCACGGCGGCCTCCTCGCGCTCGCTCACGAGGTTGCTCCGCGCCAGTCCGTACGTGGTGAACGCCAGGAAGAGTGACAGGACCAGCGACCCGAGCGTGATGAGGAGGAAGATGCGCCGTCGGAGACCGAGGTGTCCCAGCCGACGTCGCCGGGGCGGCTCGTCGACCTCGATCTCTTCGTCACTCACGTCTGGAGGCGGTAGCCGAGTCCTCGCACCGTGACGACATGACGCGGGTTCGCCGGGTCGGCCTCCACCTTGGTCCGCAGGCGACGCACGTGGACATCGACCAGCCGGCCGTCGCCGAAGTAGTCGTACCCCCAGACCTTGTCGAGCAGGGCCTCACGGCTGAGCACCTTGCCGGGGCTCTCGGCAAGCTCGCACAGAAGGCGGAACTCGGTCTTGGTGAGATGGACCTCGCCACCCTCGCGCAGCACCTTGCCCTCGTCGGGGATCAGCTCGAGGTCGCCGAAGACGAGCTTCGGGTGACCCTGGGCGCTCGGACGGATGCGGCGAAGGAGGGCGCGAATGCGCGCCGACAGCTCCTTCGGCGCGAAGGGCTTCGTGAGGTAGTCGTCGGCTCCCGCCTCGAGCCCGGCGACCACGTCGTGGGTGTCGTTGCGGGCCGTGACCATGACGACGGGCACATCGCTGGTACGGCGCAGGGTGCGACAGAGTTCGAAGCCGTCGATACCGGGCAGCATGATGTCGATGAGGACGACATCGGGGGCAGAGCGCTGGAACATCTCGATCGCCTCCTCACCGCTCTCGGCTTCGTCGACCGACCAGCCTTCGTCCTCCAGGGCGAGCTTCACCGCCGAGCGGATTCGCTCATCGTCCTCGACGGCCAGGATGCGAGTTCCCACGGTCCCAATACTGCCCCATCTGCACCTGCTCAGACGTGCATGGGCGGGGAAAGTCTGGCGACCGGTTCAGGTGAGACGCGAAACCTGCGGGGAGCGGGCCAACAGATCGATCATCGCGCGGTGGATTCCCGGGGCGGAGGCGAGGATTCGATCGGTCGCCCGTTTCGATCCGTCGTGGTCGGTGACGACCGCGCCCGCCTCCGCGGCGATGAGTTCACCGGCGGTCATGTCCCACGAGTTGAGCCGCTCTTCGAAGTAGGCGTCGACTCTGGCCGCGGCGACCCAGCACAGGTCGATGGCTGCCGAGCCGGAGCGGCGGATGTCGCGCGTGGCGTCGAGGACGGCGACGAGGCGACGGATCTGCTCGCGCCGTGTGCCGCGGTCGTAGCTGAAGCCCGTGGCCACCAACGAGACCGGCAGATCAGCCACCCCGGACGCCTGCAGCGGAGCGCCGTTGAGCGATGCCCCGGCGCCCCGCGCCGCGCTGAACAACTCGTCGAACATCGGCACGAACACGGCACCGGCCACCACGCCGGAGCCGTCCCGGACCCCGACCGAGGTCGACCAGGCGGGCAGGCCATACGTGTAGTTCACGGTGCCGTCGATCGGATCGAGATGCCACTCGAGGCCGGACGTACCGCCACGAGAGGCGCCCTCCTCGCCCACGATGGCGTCGTCGGGCCTCCATTGGGTCAGCCGCTGGACCAGCAGTTCCTCGGCGGCGCGATCGAACTCGGTGACCGGATCGGTCGCACTCGACTTGGTGTCGTGGGCGAGTCCGCCGGGGCCATGGGCCCGCCGCCCCTCCGCGGCCAGAGTTCCGGCCTCCCGCGCCAGCGTCTCGGCGAGCAGGCGGAGTTCGCCGGGGGTGGAGCCGGTCGTCATCGCGGTGCGTGACCGGCGCGCTCCCGGTCTTCGATCTCGCGCCACTCACCGATCGCCCTCATCACGAGAACGGCGACGACGGCCATCCCGCCGGCTGCGATCACCGCCCCGACGAGGATGCCCAACCCGAGCGGGAGCCCACAGTCGCCCTCGCACTGGAGGGAGACGAGGGACGCTCCGATGAGAGCGCCGGCGAGCCCGGCCACACAGATCGCCACGAATGCCGTGACGCGGGCAGCCACCGACGGGATTGCGGACAGCGGACGCTCGTCGCTCACCACGCCGAGCGTATCCACGGTCGTGCGAACACGCCGCGGTCCCGGCTGGAGGCGGGCGTACGATCATCCTCGTGCCGTCCCGGCGACGATCAATCCTCCACGCCGACATGGATGCGTTCTTCGTCAGTGTCGAATTGCGGCGCCGGCCGGAGCTACGCGGTCGTCCCGTGGTGGTCGGCGGTCGCGGGCCGAGGGGCGTCGTCGCTGCAGCCTCCTACGAGGCCCGGAGGTACGACGTGCACTCGGCGCTGCCCTCGGCGATCGCTCGCCGGCGATGTCCGCACGCCGTGTTCCTCCCGGGTGACCACGCTCACTACTCGGAGGTCAGCGCGCAGGTGAGGGCGGTCTTCGACCGCTACACGCCACTGGTCGAGCCACTGTCCCTCGACGAAGCCTTCCTCGACGTCACCGGCTCCCGGCGCCTGTTCGGGACCGCCGAGGTCATCGCCCGGAGGATCCGCCGAGAGGTGCGCGAGGAACTCGACCTCGGTTGCTGTGTCGGCGTCGCCCCCAACAAGTTCCTCGCCAAGCTGGCCTCGGTCGAGGCCAAGCCGCGCGCCACCCGTGACCGGATCGACCCGGGCCCCGGGGTGTACGTGATCCGGCCCGCCGACGTTCGCGGGTACCTCGATGGCCTGCCGATCCGCCGGCTGTGGGGTGTGGGTCCGGCGACCCAGCAGAAGCTCGAGTCGATCGGCATCACGACCACGGCGGATCTCGCCCGGATCGAGCCCGGTCTGCTCGCCGCCACCCTCGGGTCGGGTTCGGCCGGCCACCTCACCTCACTGGCACGAGGCGAGGACGACCGTCCGGTCGAGGTGGACCACGAGGCCAAGTCGATCAGCCACGAGGAGACCTACGCTCGCGACCTGAATCTGGCGTCGGAGCTACGGACCGAATTGGTTCGGCTCGCCGACGGCGTGGCCGGCCGGCTGCGGTCGGCTCACCTCGGCGCCAGGACGCTGACTCTGAAGGTGCGGTTCTCGGACGGCTTCCACACCATCACACGGTCCACGACGGCGGCGGAGGCAACCGATCAGGCCCAGACGATCGTGGACCTGCTGGGCCCGCTGCTGGAGACGATCGACCCGACGCCAGGGATCCGGCTCCTCGGCGTCGGCGGATCGAACCTCGGAGCGGTCCACCACCAGCTCACCTTCGACGAGGTCGCCGGCCCGGAGCACGGCGCGCGGGAGTCGGCGGTCGACGAGATCCGCGAGAAGTTCGGGAGCGGTGCGATCGGCCCGGCCAGTGCCGTGCGTGGGGGTGAGGTCCGGAACATCGAGCGGGGCGCTCAGCAGTGGGGGCCGGGCGATACCTGAGCGAACGGGCGGTGGGCGTCAGAACGAGCGTGCCGGGTGGAGTTCGGGGAGTCGCAGCACCCGGTCGAGCCGGTCGGCCAACTCGGGTGGTGCGTCGATCTCCCCGGCCAGCGCGAGCGAACTGGCGGACAACACGCCGAACCAGAGCCGGGTGAACCCGCCCACCGATGCCCGGAGGCACGGCCCGCCGGAGGGCTCGGTGGGCGTGGCCTCCGACGTTCGGCCGATCGTGATGCGATACGCCCCGGCCACGCCCCTCCAGCCCGGCCCGTCGAGGCGCTCGGTCAGCGGGTCGGTCAGTTCGAGGTCGAACTCGACGGCGTCACCCTCCCATTCGAACGCTGCCACGACCGTCGGCACGTCGAGGATGCGGAGCTGCCACCACGCGATCGAGCGGGCGACCGTCTCGTGGTCCGACTTCAGGCTGCGGCTGCGTTGCCGGTTCGGTGTCGCCAACAGCGAATGGATCTGGACCTGGGGCGGCTCGATCATCTTCACCGATACGACCTGATCGCCGAGTTCGCGGAGCAGGCGGAGCAGTTCGAGCAGCTGGTCGCCGCTCTCGTAGGCCAGCATCTCCACCACGAACGGGCCCTGCTCTTCCTTGAGCGAACCGGCGAGGAAGTGGCTCAGCTGACCGGATTCGTCTCGATAACCGAGAGCGAACGGTTGTTCCAGCCAGCCCCACTCGGCCTCGACGATCCGCGACGGCGCGAGGGTCACCTGGCCGTGGTTCGGCATCCGCCGGTTGAGACACTCGGCCATCTCGGCGGCATCGTCGATCGTGAGCCTCACGGGAGGGCGGTACGGCACATCGCCGAGTTGGAGGGAAGCCGGATCGAACTGGGTGAGGACGTCGGGAGCGGCGGTGGCGAAACCGAACCGGTCGTAGAATCCCTGGTCGAACATGCCGAGTACGGCGACCGCGGCCCCCTCTTCGGCGCCATGGCGGAGGGCCCTCGCCGTGAGGGTGGAGGCGAGCCCCAACTTGCGGCCGACGTGGCTCGTGGTGACCCCCGAAATCGCACAGAGGTCGAGTTTCGTCCGGTCGTAGACGATGTGGCCCGGAGTGCGGTGGACCATGCACTCCGCGCCGCTGTCGAGGACGGCCACCTCGGCGCGCCCACCCTCGAGGAAGGCCGTGAGCGAGGCCTTCTGGGCTTCCTCGTCGTCGATCCAGCGGGTCTCGTGCCAGATCCGGGCCACGTCGCCGGAATCGCGCTCGGCGTCGAAAGGGCGGAACTCGGGGGTCATGCGTCCAGCTTCGCGTGCGACGGGCGTCGAGGAACGAAGGTTTCCCCTCCGGAAAGCGCGAGCCGCGTTGAGGATGGGGGCAAAGCGTGCGATGATGAGGGCGTGCCGCTCTCCGAGGACGAACAGCGGATCCTCCGTCAGATCGAGCAAGAGCTCGAACAGGACCCCACGTTCTCCCAGCGCGGCTATCGGGTGTCCCGCCGGCGCTCGGCGCTGCTGATCCTCGGCCTGTTGCTCGGGCTCGCCATCACCATCGGCGGTCTGGCGGTCAACTTCCTCGTCGCCTTCGCCGGTTTCATCATGGTGCTGGTCATGGCGGTGATGCTCGAGTCGGAGGTGCGCCTCCTCGGGCGCATCGTCATCAACAAGACGACACCAGCCCAGA
>CBFCWZ010000034.1:0-18059 GCA_965601935.1 uncultured Ilumatobacteraceae bacterium | reverse complement strand
TGTCCGTGGTCGGTGACATCGCCGCGGTCGCGGCGGTCCAGGCGGTGATCGCCTGGGGTGCGCTCGTGTGGTTCGGTGTCGTGCTCGACTTCTCCGCGGGGACCACCGGCCGGTGGCTCACCGTCCTTCTCTTCTTCTGTGTCGCCGCGGCGTGGTACTGGATCCCCGTGGCGCTGTTCGGCCGCACGCTGGCCATGGCCGTGATGGGCGTGGCCGTGGTGACACGAGATGGTGGGATCGTGCGGTGGAAGAGATCTCTCGTGCGCGCCGTTGCGCTGCCGGTCTCGATCGTGCTCCCCGTCGCGTTCATCGGCCTGCTCGTCGGCAAGGAGCGGCGGGCGCTCCACGACGTCATCGCCGGAACGGTCGTGGTCTACGACTGGGGTGACCGCGATGCCGAGCGTCCGGTCACGATCCGAGACCAGCTCAGCGCTCAGGCCCGCCGGCGGGCCGACCAGGCCGACCAGGCCGACCAGGCCGCGTAGCCGCTACCCCGACACGTCGAGGACTGCTGCGCCGGACACCCGTCCGGCGGTGAGGTCGCCGAGGGCAAGGTTGGCGTCGGTGAGTTCGTAGCGCTGCACCTCGGTGGCGATGGGGATCTCTGCGGCGAGCCGGATCAGTTCGGTCACGTCGGAACGGGTGACGTTGGCGACACTGCGGATCTGGCGTTCCCACCACAGGTGGTCGTAGTCGAACTCGGGGATGTGGTCGAGGTGGATCGCGTTGATCGCGACGACGCCACCCTTGTCGAGCGCTCGGAGCGCGTCGATCACCACCGATCCGACGGGAGCAAACGTGACTGCCGCGTCCAGCGCGACGGGCGGATCCTGGTGGTATCCGCCGGCCCAGGCCGCGCCGAGCCGTCGTGCCCTTGCCTGTTCCGCCTCTGAGCGGGTGCACACGTACACCTCGCAGCCCCAATGGCGGGCGATCTGGATGGCACATGTGGCCGACGCCCCGAAGCCGTAGAGGCCGAGGCGTCCGCCCGGCTGGATTCCCGACACTCGCAGCGCCCGTAGGCCGATCGCTCCGCCGCACAGCAGCGGGGCGGCGGCCATGGCGTCGAGTCCCTCCGGGAGTGGATACACGAAGTCCGCTCGTGCCGCGACCTGTTCGGCGAAGCCGCCGTCGCGGTGCCAACCGGTGAACCGTGCGTCGTCACAGAGGTTCTCCCGGCCGCTGCGGCAGAAGCGACACTCGCCGCACGTCGACGCGATCCATGCGACTCCCACCCGGTCGCCGACCGCCACGCCGTCGACATCGTCACCTGCCCGGAGCACCGTTCCGACGACTTGATGGCCCGGGACGACGGGCAGCACCTGCGCCTCGAGATCGCCCTCACAGATCTGGAGGTCGGTACGGCACACCCCGCACGCCACGACCTGGATCAGCACCTCGTTCGACTCCACGACGGGAACGGGCCGGTCGTGGAACTCGAGCGGACCCTCGCCCACAGGAGCAGGAACAGTGAGTTGAGCCACACGCACGCCTCGATCATGCCCCAGCCGTCGATGCTCGGTACGGTCCCGGCTGGGGATGAAGGAGGGATCGATGTCCGAAGCTGTTCTCTACGAGGTGCGCGACCGGGTCGCCGTGATCACGTTCAACCGGCCGGACCGGCTGAACGCGTGGAGCCCCGACCTGCACCAGGGCTACTTCGAGTCGCTCGACCGGGCGGCCGCCGACCCGGACGTCCGGGTGATCGTCGTCACCGGTGCGGGGCGGGGATGGTGCGCCGGAGCGGACATGGATGTGCTCCAGGGGCTCGGCGGCCGTGACGCGGCTCCTGGCGAGTCGGCCCCGGCCGAACCGGTGAAGGAGTGGCCCCACACCCACGCCATGACGATTCCGAAGCCGGTGATCGCTGCCGTCAACGGTGCCTGCGCCGGGCTCGGATTCGTCCATGCGCTCGCCTGCGACATCCGCTTCGCCGCTGCGGGCGCCAAGTTCACCGTGGCGTTCGGACGGCGAGGGCTGATCGGCGAGCACGGGATGTCGTGGACGCTGCCCAGGCTCGTCGGGCAGGCGGTCGCGCTCGACCTGATGATGTCGAGCCGTGTGTTCCTGGCCGAGGAGGCCGCGGAGCTGGGAGTGGTCAACCGCGTGGTCCCGGCGGAAGATCTGATGCACGTCACGATGGAGTACGCCCGCGATCTCGCGACGAACGTGTCGCCCACATCGATGGCGGTGATGAAGCAGCAGGTGTACACGCACCCGTCGATGCCGGTCGCGGAGGCTCTGGCCGAGTCGAACGAACTGATGAAGGCCTCTCTGCACAGGCCCGACTTCAAGGAGGGCGTGGCGAGCTTCGTCGAGAAGCGAGCCCCGGACTTCGCTCCGTACGAGGGCTGACCCTTCAGTCGTCGAGATCGTCGACGACGGCCATCGCGTCGAGGACGGCTCCCTCGGGGGCGGCGATCTCGACGATCGGATCGTCGACGTCGTCGTCTTCCATGCGGAGCGCCCGGCTCATCGTGGCGTGCATGTCGTAGGTGCACGTGATGTGGGTGAGTTCGAGGATCTGCTCGTCGCTCAGGCCGTCCCGGAGCGCGCCGAAGACCGCGTCCGGGACCCGGCCCCCCTGGAGGACCAGGCAGTCCGTGTACGCGAGCACTGCCCGCTCGATCGGGGCGAAGCAGTCGGCCACCTGCCACGAAGTGTCGCCCGCCAGCTTGATGGGACCACTCGAAGGGATGGCGTCGACCTGTTCCTCGGTCAGCCCGACCTCGCGGCTGGCCTTGCAGTGCTGGGCGAACACGAACTGGCTTCCCCGGGCCCATCCGGCGCCGGTCACCCCAGCTCGTGGGCTTCGGCCCGGGGGACTTCGCGGGTACGGGGCATTGTTCTCCTTCGGGGTTCGGCATCACGATGGCGCGTTGTGCCTGGTGCCCGAGAGCCGGACGCGACGCAGGGACCCGGGTGGACCGGATCCCTGCGTCGCGTCGGTTGTGGTCGTGTCAGAGGGCGAGGGTGGCGGCCCCCGACTTCAGCTGGTCGTGGAGCGGACCGGCGCCCACGATCTTGACGCCGTCGATGAAGTGCTCCTCGGTGTAGCCGCGCAGCCCGGCGCACGGCGGGCAGGCCCAGACCTTGCCGCCGTTGGCCATGAAGTTGTCGATGAGCTCCTTCATCGACGGGTCCTTGGGGTTCATCTGGACGAGGTCGGCGGCGCCTTTGCGGACCATGTCGACTCCGGCGCTGACGAGGAAGACGGTGACGTCCTGCCCCGAGGCGACCCCGGCGTTGGCCAGGGTCCAGCCGACCGTGGCGCGCTCGTCGTCGATGCCCCGGCTGAGCAGGATGACGAGCTTCTTGTCGTCGGTGGTGATGGTTTCGTTGGACATCGGATTTCTCCTTGTTGGGTTCGGGTTGGTGGTGTTTCGCCGGCCGGTCGGCCGGGCGATCTCAGGCGGCGAGGACCGTGCGGCGGTCGTCGCGGCGGATGGTGAACATCTCGGCGGCCATGGCGTTGCCCGGCCGGTAGGCCTCGGCTGCGGCCATGCGCCGCATGCCGGTCTCGCCGAGATGGTCGAACAGGCGGGTCATCTGGCTCGAGTGGTCGCGCAGGGCGGCCATCTTCCGGGCGAGCAGTTCGCCGCCGACCGACACATGGCGGGAGTCGCCGGGCCGCTCATTGCAGGGGTAGCCCGGCCAGAAAGCGCCCAGCTCGTGCAGGCCGTGCACGACGTCGTCGGGCCAGGCATCGGCGGCAGCGGTCTCGATCAGCGCAGTGCTGTCGCCACGGGCCGCCAGAGCAGAGGCCGTCCAGCGGCCGACCGCCTGATGGTCGGGGTGGCCGGTGACGCCGTCGGGGCCGAAGGTGAGGACTGCGGTGGGGTCGAAACGGTCGATGACAGCGCCCACTCGCTCGGCGCCGGCCTCGTCGGAGATGTTCTCACAGTCGCCGTCCTCGTAGCCGAACAACACGGGGCGGTCGGCGCCGAGCCGGGTCAGTGCCCGGGCCAGCTCCTGCTCCCGGATTCGTGCCAGCCGTTCGGGGGGAGTGGCGATCGGGTCGTCGGTGCCGTGCTCGCCGAGCGTGGCGGCGACGCTGACCACCCGGAAGCCCTGGGTGGCGGCTGCTGCCATCAGTCCGGCTCCGACGACCGTCTCGTCGTCGGGGTGGGCCCACACGGCGAGCAGCGTGGGCCGTGCGGCCCCTGTGCTCCCGAGGTGGGCGGCGAGGCCGTCGACCCGGCTGAGCGGTGCGGTGCGGTTGCCCCTCGTTGTGCGGTGCGAAGTCATGACCACATCGTCGAGAAATCCGCCGACGCGGTCTTGGCGATGAGTGGGCGATCCGGTGGTGAAGTTCTGACGACGCCGTCAGAACTGCGATCGTGGTGTCGTTCCCCTTGTCAGAGGCTCAGGAGCTGGCGCGCCCGCACGACGTCCGGAGTGGGGGACTGCCCGTCGAAGACCTTCAGGAGCGTCGCGACCGTGGCGCGGACCGGTTCGGGGTCCCCGTCGGCCAGTTCCAGATCGAGGAGATCGGTCGCGGTACGGAGGGCGAATGCCGTTGCGGCCTGCCCTCGGGCGATCTCGAGGCTGGTCTGGAGGTCGCCCCGCGCCCCGTCCAGGTCCTCCTTCACCCGGAGTGCCCGTGCACAGAGCCGGTGCAGCTCGCTGGCGAAGAAGTAGGAGCGGGTCGTGGTCGCCATCCGGTCGAAGGCGGTGTTCAGGGCGTCGAGGGCGTCGTCCGGCCGGCCGGCGTGGATCATCGTGTCGGCGTGCAGGCCGAGGTAGTACGCCTCGTTCAGGCGTGCCTCGGCGGCGCGGAACTGCCGCAGGCCCTCCTCGATCAGGGTCATGCCCTCCTCGGGCGAGCGGGTCACACCGATCGCCCAGCCCCGGTAGATGTCGGCCTGGACGATGCGCATCGGGAAGTCCTGCTCGCGGCCGATCTCCCTGGTGCGCTGGGCCCAGTACTCGGTTTCGTCGGTCTCGTTGCGCAACTGGTGGAAGAGCGCCCGTTGCTGGGCGGCCGTCGACAGCGCGTACCGGTTCTCCTCGCCGAGCCGTACCGAGGCCTCGGCCTGGCGGAGTGACTCGTCGGAGCGTCCGAGCGCCCAGGACGCGAGGGAGGCCCATCCGTTGCAGGACGAGGCCGGGTGCTCGGCGATGCGGGCCATGGCCACGCTGTACGCCTCCTCGTCCCAGCCGTCGAGGACGACGTCGGAGTTGGCGAGGCTGCGGTCGAAGGCTCCTTGGTGGAAGAGCGAGCAGGCGCTCAGTTCGTGGGCGGCGACGGCCAGATCCCCCGACGAGTCGACGGCGAGCAAGGGCTCGAGCAGCTGTTCGGTCGTGCCGAACTCACCGCGCAACTCGGTGACCGTGGCCATGCCGTAGCGGGCGGCCGCCCACTCCGGACCCGGCGGGCGGTTGCGGCACAGCTCGACGGCCCGGCGGTAGTTGCGGGCCACACGGTCGTCGAGCCAGCCCGTCGATGCGACGAGCGCCGGACCGAGGCTGGTCCGGATGCGCAGTTCGATGCTGTTCCGGTCGTCTCCCTCCGGGAGGCGCGCGCATTCCGCCAGTGCTCGATCCATCAGTTGGAGGGCGTCACCGTGGGCGTCGCGGGCGGCTGCCCGCTCTCCGGCGGTGACGAGGTGCCCGGCCGCTCGGGAGGGATCCCCCGCCTGCTCGAAATGGTTGGCCAACTCGATGGACAGGTCGCCCTGCTCAGGGAAACCTGCCTCGAGCGCGAGGCCGATCGCCTGGTGGGTGCGTGTCCGTTGGGCCGGCGCCATCGAGTCGTACAACACGTCGCGGTGGAGCTGGTTGGAGAACTGGAACGTGGTCGAGCACGTTCCGTCCGGCCACGCGTTGCCGCGCTGGGCCACGATGTAGTTGGTGGTGGTCGCGGCGCGGTCGAGGACCGCTTCGACATCTTCGAGCGGGCGCTGCAGCCCGGCGGCCACCGCTGCGCTGTCGAACTCGGCCCCGGCGACGGCGGCGCATTCGAGGGCGGCCCGAACCTCCTCGTCGAGACCCGCCATCTCGTGTCGCAGGAGCGGCACCAGGGTCTCGGGGACGGCCGACGCCAGTTCCTCGATCTCGGCGTGGACGGCCACCCCTTCCTCCTGTTGCGTCACCATCCCTCGGCGAGTCCACACGGCAAGGATCTCGTTGGCGAACAGCGGGATCCCACCCGACCGCTCGGCGACGACATCGACGAGACGCGGGTCGAAGTCGGCACCGTCGAAGGTCGACCGGACGAGGGCACCGACGGCGTCGGCGTCGAGCCCGGAGAGGTGGAGTTCGTTCGCTCGCCTCGCCGCAGCCGATTCCGCGATCAGGTCACCGGCAGGGCTCGGGTCGTCTCGCGCGGTGCCGAGCACGAGCAGCGGGCAGGGCGCGGCTCTGGTCGCCAGGAGGTCGACGACGTCCAGCGTGTGCTCGTCGGCCCACTGCAGGTCCTCGAGCACGAGGACGGTGGGGCGGATCGCGGCCAACTCGTGGAACACCTCGGCGCCCTCACGCAACATCCGGCCCGGAGCGGAGCCGAGCAGACGACGCTCGAGTCGTTCGGCGCGTTCGTCGTCGAGGAGGGACGGGAACTGTGCCAGCCACGACGGCGCCACGCGGTCGAGGATCTCGACGGCCGTGTCGGGGGCCTGCCGGGCCAGGTCTCCGAGAGCCTCCATGAGGGCGAAGTACGGCTCGGCTCCGGCGCGGGTGTGCAGGCAGTCTCCGCGGACGACGTTCCAGGCCGCAGGGTCGTCGATCCGTTCGAGCACTTCGGCGAGGAGAGCCGACTTGCCGACACCGGTCACCCCAGTGATGAAGGCCACCCGGCGTTCACCGCCTGCGGTGGCGGCGAGCGTCTCGTCGAGGACCTCCAGTTCCGCGTCGCGCCCGATGAGAGCCGTTCCGGTCGGCGTTGTGCCCGGGCTGCGTCGTGGGGCCGGCGAGTCCGCGCGGCGTTCGACCACCTCGGCGACCAGCCGGTATCCCCTCCCGTGCACCGTCTTGACGATGCGCTGCTCCCGCCCGCTGTCGCCGCACGCCTTGCGGGCGAGCTTGATCCGTGAGGTGAGCGCCGACTCGGAGACGAAGCGATCTCCCCACACCTCGTCGAGGAGTTCGATCTTGGTCACCACCCGGTCGTGGTTGGCCAGCAGGTACTCGAGCACGGCGAGGACCTGCGGCTCGGTGTGGACGACCTCGCCGTCGCACGAGAGCTGTTGCGTCGCGGTGTCGAGAACGCAGGTGTCGAACTCGTAGATCACCCGGCCGCCCTCCCTTCTCCGATCCGCGGACCGCCGACGCGCATTGTGCCACGGCGGCGCACTCCGCTCCGGGTCCCCTCGACGCGGTGGTTGATGCGACGTCAGCCGGTTCCGAGTTCGGCGCGATGCCGGCAGCAGTCGCTCCACCGTTCGGTGGCGTCCGGGCGACGTTGCAGGGTCCCCCGGGGGGTGCGCGCGCGACGCTCCCACTGGTCGGCGCCATGCCCGCTGAGCTGGGAGTTCGTGCTGCCACACGATTGCCACAGCTGAGTGGTGGAATCCTCCCGAGACGCCTCGTGCGTTCGTGCAGTAGCGTTGCGAAAGGGGAACGAGACGATGCAAGCGGGGGTGCTGGGACCACTGGTCGTGTCCGCCGAGTCCGGCGAGATCGAACTCGGCGGCCCCCGCCAGCGCCGTCTCATGGCCGCACTGCTGCTCCACCGCGGGCAGGTCGTCTCGACCGACACGCTGGCCGAGGTCGTCTTCGAGGGAGAACCGACCGATCGGGCCTCCACCACGCTGCGGAGCTACGTCGCCCGTCTGCGCAAATCCCTGTCCAACGGGGACCTCCGGGGCGACGAACTCGTGGTCACCGAGTCGCCTGGCTATGCGCTCCGTTGGCCCGCCGACGGGCTCGACACCGAGCGATTCGCGCACGATGTCGAGCGTGGGCGACACGAACTCCGTGACGGGGATGTCTCCTCGGCGGTGACCACCTTGCGCCGGGCCCTCGAGTGGTGGAGGGGTCGGGCCTACGAGGAGTTCGTCTACGAGGATTGGGCCCGCACGGAGGTCGAGCGCCTCGAAGAGGAACGGCTCGTCGCCGAGGAACTGCTGGCCGAAGCGATGCTGGCGTGTGGCCTCGCCGACGAGGTCGTGCCGGCGATGCGCAAGATGGGTGCAGAGCACCCGCTGCGCGAGCGCCCGCGGGCCCATCTGATGCTTGCCCTCTACCGGGCCGGGCGCCAGGCCGAGGCCCTCCGGGCCTTCCAGGACCATCGGCGCACGCTCGCCGACGTGGCGCTCGAACCCTCTGGGGAACTCGTCGCGCTCGACCGCAGCATCGTGGCGCAGGATCCGGCGCTGCTCCTCCCCGCACCTGCGGGGCGCGCCCTGCGGGGCTACCGTCTCGGCGCCCGTCTCGGCGAGGGGCGCCATGGTGTCGTCTACCGGGGAGTGCAACCGGGCCTCGGACGCGACGTGGCGGTGAAGACGATCCGCTCCGAGTTGGCCGATGACCCCTCCTTCGTGCGGCGCTTCGACGCCGAAGCCCGCGTGGTCTCCCGTCTGGAACACCCCCACATCGTCCCGCTGTACGACTTCTGGCGTGAGCCTGGCGGGGCGTTCATGGTGATGCGGCTACTCGCGGGCGATCTCTCCGCCCGGGTCGACGAGGGGCCGCTGCCGGTCGCCCACGCCGGGCAGTTGCTCTCCCAGGTGGGGTCGGCTCTCATGACCGCCCACCGCTCCGGAGTGGTCCACGGCAACCTGCGCGCCACCAACGTCCTGCTCGACGAGGGCGGGAATGCCTACCTCTCGGACTTCGGGCTCTCGTTCCTCGTTTCCGGGGGACCGCCCTCGGGCGGAGAGTCCTCGGGATACGAAGCACCCGAGCAACGACGTGGAGAGGCGGTGACGACGGCCACCGACCAGTTCGGACTCGCCGTCCTCGCTGTCCACGTGCTGACCGGGCACCTCCCTTTCGGTGCGTTCGGGATCTCCGGAGACGGCGATCGACCAGCGTCGGTCCACCTCCAGCGGTCGGGCGTGCCGGTCGGGGTCGACTCGGTCCTGCAGCGCGCACTGGCCTGGGATCCGGACGACCGCTACCCCGAACTCGGCGACTTCCTCGATGACGTGCTGCGCGCCCTGGAGGGGAGCGAACGGACTCCCCAGGTCATCCCCGCCCGGAACCCGTATCTCGGCCTGCGGGCGTTCGACGAGGGTGACGTCGATGTGTTCTTCGGGCGTGACGGGTTGATCGGAGAGGTCGTGGCGACCCTCGACTCGAATCCGTGTGCGACGCTCGTCGGCGCCTCCGGAAGCGGCAAGTCGAGCGTGGTGCGCGCCGGGGTGGTGCCGCGCCTGCGTCGCAGTGACGAGGCCGGCGATGGGCGGCTCGTCGTCACGATGACCCCGGGGGACGATCCGTTCGGCCGGCTGGCTGTGGCACTGCGGGAGGTCGCACTGGACCCCGACCACCCGCCACGGGTCGTCGAGCGGAGCAGCGACGGCGTGAGGCTGATGGTCGAGTCGGCCACGCGTGACGGTGACCGGGTCGTGTTGATCCTCGACCAGCTCGAGGAGCTGTTCACCCTGACGACCGATGAGACGATTCGAGACGAGTTCGTCGCCGGGCTGGTGTCGCTCACCTGGATGGGCTCGAGGGAAGTGAGGATTCTGGCGACTCTCCGAGCCGACTTCTTCGATCGCCCGTTGCGCTACCACGACTTCGGCCGCCTCGTGAGCGACGGAGCCGTTGCCGTGGTCGGGCTCTCGGCCGAGGAGTTGGATGCGGCGATCCGGGGTCCGGCGGGAACGGTCGGCGTCGAGGTGGAGCCGGCGCTGGCGGGTGCGCTGGTGGCCGACGTCCTCGACCAGCCGGCAGCCCTGCCACTCCTCCAGTTCACGTTGACCGAACTGTTCGAGGTCCGATCCGGACCCACGATGACGCTCGACGCCCATCGAGGCATGGGCGGCGTCGACGGAGCGGTTGCTCGCCGTGCCGACGACGTGTACGAGGCGTTCGACGAGCAGGACCGGGGGCGGGCACGGCGGCTGTTCACGAGCCTCGTCACGATCGACCCCGACGGAACCGCGACCCGCCGTCGAGTCCGGCGGGCAGACCTCGAGGTGCCGTCGTCGGACCCAACGGCGATGCGTCGAGTGATCGACGCCTTCGGCGACGCACGGCTGCTGGCATTCGACCGCGACCGCACTACTCGTGAGCCGACCGTCGATGTGGCCCACGAGTCGCTGGTCACCTCGTGGCCACGGTTCGCCATGTGGGTCCACGACGAGGAGTCCTCGATTCGCCTGCACGCCCAGCTGCGTGAGGCAGCCCTGTCCTGGGATGCGGACGGCCGGGACGGCGCCCACCTCTACCGCGGTGGACGGCTCGATGCAGCAACCGAGTGGGCGGCGAAGAATGACGAGACCCTGACCACCACCGAGCGGGCGTTCGTCGATGCGAGCATCGCGCGGCGGGAGCAGGAACTCGCCGCCGACCGGACCCGGTTGGAGAAGGAGCGCCGCACCAGCCGCCGATTGCGTCGGCAGCTGGTGGCAGTCGCGGTGGTGATGATGCTCGCCATCGCCGCCGGCGTGGTCGCGGTGAACCAGCGGAACGAAGCCCAGGAGAGTGCCGACCGCGCCGATGCCGAGGCAGCGAGAGCGCTCGCCGAGTCCGAGCGAGCGATCGAGCAGGAAGGGGCAGCGCTGGAGGCCGCCGACACGGCCGCCAGGGAGCGACGCCGGGCCGAGCTCAGCGCGGACGAGGCGGAGCGTCAGCGGGATCGCAACGACGCGACCCTCCAGGACCTTCGAACCGTGCAACTCGCGTCGGCGGCTGCTGCCGTTGCCGACGAGGACACCCAACTGGCACTGATCCTCGCGCTCGACGCGGCCCGGTTCAGGACCGAGGAGACCGAGACCGTGGCGACGAACGCACTGCTCCGAGCGCTGTCCGAGAACCGAGAGATCTTCCACACACCCAACGGTGGAAACGGGATGGCCCACTTCTCGCCCGACGGCGAACTCTTCGTCACCCTGGCCAAGGACCCGGCGTATCTCGCCGTTCGCTCGACCTCCCAGCCCGGCGATCTGGTCGCCCGACTCGGGCCGTCCGAGGGGAGTGGTCCCGGCGACGCGGTGTTCAGCCCCGACGGGACGTCGATCGTCACGACACAGATGAGTTCGGAATCGAGCGTGGACATGTACGAGGTGGAGACGGGCGAGCTGCTGTGGAGCGACCAGAGCCCGCCCAGTCGGACGATGATTCCTGCATTCAGCAACGACGGCAGCATGGTCGCGGGGGGATCTGGCGTGATCGGGCTCTGGGATGCCGAAACCGGTGATCTCGTGCGGACTCTCGACCCGCCCACCGACGGCTTCGGAGCCAACCTTGCCTTCAGTCCCGACGACGAATTGCTGGCGGTCACCTACTGGGTCGCGGAGGGGATCGGTCTGGTGGTGTACGACACGGCCACGGGTGAGGCTCTGTGGACCACCGATCTGGGGGCCAGCGACGTCGCCTTCTCGCCGGAGGGCACCCTGTACAGCAGCTCCCGCCGGCATCCCGTGATCCGAATCTGGAATCCACGCAACGGCGAGTTGCTCGACACCTTCGACGACCACCGCGGAACGGTCACTGACCTCCACGTGTCGGCCGATGGTCGATTCGTGGCGAGCGGCGGGTCGAGTGACGTGCTCGTGTGGGAGACGAGGACCCACGAGGTCGTCCACGACCTCCGCGGTCACGCAGGCGAAGTGGACGCGATCGACATCACGGCGAACGGCGATCTGGTGGTCACCGCCGCGAGCCAGGATGCGACGACCCGCCTCTGGGACACATCGGAGCCACAGACGAGACGTCGCGGACCTACGCCCACGACCCTCGCGGCCGGAGAACGGCCGGTCGGGGCGATCGTCTACTCGCCGAGAGGGGACCGGCTGGTCACGAGCGGACCGAACGGGAGCCTCGACGTCTGGGAATCCGGGAACCTGCGCCGGCTCGACACGTTCACCGGTCTCGGGTCCATCTTCGACGCCGAGTTCACCTCGGACGGATCCTCGGTCGTCATCGCGAGCACGGAAGGCGCGACGCAGATCGATCTCGACTCGGGCGCCCGCACCTCGCTGTACGACACCGGGACCGCGATCGACGTGGATGTCGCCGACGAGACCGTTCTCGTCGCCGTGCATCACGGCGGGAGTCATCTCATCGACATGTCGACCGGTGCGGCGGAGCAGCTCGTCGCGACCCATTCGACCGTTGTCGCACTCGATCCGGAAGGCGGGGGTGCGATCCTGGCGTGGAGCGGATCGGAGGAGGACACGGCGCGGATGGACATGTTCGACATCGGGAGCGGTGAGATCGAGGTCGAGCTTCCCGTGGGTGTCGGCGTGCTCGCTTCTCGCGGCGGCGACTACCTCCACGTCTTCCTGCCGAAGGCCGTGGAGTACCACGAGTCGACACGACGATTCGTCAGCGGCGGCCAAGAGGGGAACGTCGTTGTGTGGGACGCCGACTCGGGGGAGTCGCTCTCGGTACTGAAGGGCCACACCTCGTCCGTGCTCGACGTTGCGTTCAATCCGACCGATCCACACCAAGTACTGAGTGGGTCGGCGGACGGGACGGTTCGCCTCTGGGATGTCGAGTCGGGCGTGGACGAGATCATCATCGACGTGGGGGTGGCGGTCTCACGGGTTGCGTTCCATCCGGATGGGGGCGAGATCGCGATCGTGACGCCGACCTCGGAGATCGCGGGAACTGGCAACGGGTTCGTCGAGACCTACGACGTCGACTTCGACACCCTCTTCGCCAGAGCGGAGAGCCAGAGAATCAGGGCTCCGACCGAGGGTGAGTGTGCCAGGGTGTTCGAGCTCTCGACAGGGTGTTGGCTCGGCAGGTCCGGTGACTGGGGACTGGGGGGACCCTGGAACCCGGTCGGGGCTGGAGCGGGAGGTGACCCCTTCGCTCAGGAGGACCCCACCGACTAGTGGCCGCGGATTCCGACTGCTCGCCCGGTGTGGCGTTCGTCTCTTGAACCACGGTCGCCCCGGTCGTACCGTCCGGGCATGACCGAGCGGGAGGCAGCGGACGGGCCGACGACGGTTCGTGTGTCGTCGCCATCACATCGGGTCAAGGTCGTCGCCGAGGACCGCTCCGACGTCGTCGTGGAGGGCAAGGCCACTTCACGAGAGTCGGGTTCCGTGATGTCCGTCGAGGGCGTGCGCGGCTCTCTCGTGGTGCGTGTTCCGCTGGGAACCGACGTACAGGTCGGGACCGAGTCGTCGCGGATCGAGGTCGAGGGCGCTGTCGGGCGCCTGGCGGCGACGTCGTCGTCGGGTCGCGTGGTCGTGGAATCGGCCGAGACCGCCGACATCCGCACGTCCTCCGGTCGCATCGAGGTGGGTGCCGTGACCCGGGACGCACGCCTGCGGACGTCATCTGGTCGCGTCGTGGTCGGTTCGTGTGAGCAACTCGACGTGTCGACCGACAGTGGGCGGATCGAGGTGCGCGACGCGCGAGGGAACGTCGAGGCGAGTTGTGTCAGCGGGAAGGTCGAGGTCGAGATGGCGACGGCGGCCGACGTGGTCGCCGAGACCGTCAGCGGGCGGATCGAGGTCGCGATGCCCCAGGGCACGAGGGTCCACCGGTCGACGAGAAACGAGAGCTCCGGGGACCGGCCCGCCGACTGTGACTGCGTCGTGACGGCCCGGTCGGTCAGCGGCCGTGTGGTGGTCGGCGAGCGGTGAGCGTGGTTGCCGCTCCCACGGCGGGGTGCGTCATGTTCACCGACATCGTCGGCTTCACGGCGTACACAGAGGTGGTGGGTGACGAGAAGGCGCTCGCCGTCCTCGAGGCCCAGACCGAACGCACGGCCGCAGTGCTGGAGCGCTGGCCCGAGACGCGTGTGGTCAAGGAGTTGGGTGACGGGCTGCTGATCTGGTGCGGCGGGCAGGACCTCGGATTCCACGTCGCGGTCGATCTCCTCGGCGCCCTGTGTGAAGAGCGGGACGACGACTTCCCCCTCTCGATCCGGATGGGGATGCACCACGGCCCGGTCACGCCGCGTGGTGACGACTTCGTCGGGCACACCGTGAATGTCGCGGCACGCATCACCGACCTGGCCGGCCCGCGGGAACTCGTCGTGTCGGAGGAGGTCGTCACCGCCTGCGTCGATTCCGCCGACGTCGATCTGCGACCCGTCGGCCCGACCACGGTGAAGGGTGTCAGCGCGGCGATCTGGCTCTACCGCGTCGCTGTCTGATCAACATCCTTCGGCTGGTTCCCAGAGTTCGAAGCGGTTGCCCTCGGGGTCGGCCGCCCAGCCGAATCGGCCGAGCCCATCCATCTCCTGCACATGATCGTCGACGGGGACCCCGGCGGCGCGGAGCTGCGACAACATCGCGTCGAGGTCGTCGACGCGGTAGTTGACCATCGACTGCTGTGACCGTTCGCCGAAGTAGTCGGTGTCGGCGGGGAAGGGAGCCCACACGGTCGAGCCGGCGCGGTCGCCTCCCCACTGGATGACGACGACGCCGTCGTCGCTCGGCTGGAGGCCGAGGTGCTCGGCGTACCAGTCGCGCAGCGCGTCTGGATCGCGGCTCCTGAAGAAGACGCCCCCGATTCCCGTTGCTCGTGCCATCCCTCCAGCCTTGCACGGGGTTGAGACGTCAGTCGCCGGATCGTTCGATCTCGTCGGCGAGGGCGTGCAGGATCGGCAGCGTTGCCCGGTCCTTGGGGCGGTCGGCTGCTTCCTTCGAGCGGATGATGTCGTCGAGGGAGGCGACGAGCACGTCGAGCTCACCGACCTCCATCGTGGTGGCGCGCTCGGCGACGTCGTCGTGGTCAGGAAGACCGGTCGGCTGGGCAGCCAGATCAAGGTCGCCGAACCGGGTGGTGAGGTTCAGCACCGTGATCGACTTCAGAAGGGCCGGGTGGGGGTCGAAGTCGACCCCGTCGGGGTCGCCGGTGCGGATGCGGGCGCCGAGTTCCCGGAGCGCGCCCGCCAAGCGCTCGAGGTTCGCTTCATCGGGTGCGGGGAAGATGTCGGCGTCGTTCGTCATCGCTGTCGAGCCGTGGAGAACCGCGGCGAGGCCGCCGATGAGGACGTAGTCGACGCGGTGATCGGCGAGGGCCGTCAGGAGCGACCGCGGGTCGAACGGGGCGGTCATCAGCGCGGAACCGTGCGGGCGGAGTGCACGAACGAGCTGACGTTCGCCACCCATTGCAGCCGTTCGGCGGGGGAGAGGGCGAGTTGCTGGCGAATCTGGGTCCTGTCGACAGGATCGTCAGCGATGGTGAGGGAGAGCTGGAGGCCACACGCCCTCGCGATCGAACGTAGCGACGAGAGGCGGGGCTCCTCGTGGCCGCGCTCCCAGCGTGACACTGCTGACTGCGTGGTGGACATGCGTCGAGCGAGTTCGCCCTGCGTGAGGCCAGCCGCGGAACGCGCCTGCCGGATCAGCGAACCGAGGTCGGGATCGCGGTCGAGAGCGATGGTGGACACGCCCTCAGTGTACATATCGGATTCGCGATGAGATCGCGAATCCGATATCAGGGTCAACGGAACTCGAGGCCCTCGAAGTCGCCGGATGTGCGCCACTGGTCGATGTACTGGAAGTAGGCGACCGGGCCCTCGGGGAATCCGAGGCTGTTCATGAGGCCACGCTCGCCCGGATCCTGGCCCTCGTTGTTGTAGTAGCCGGGGGTGCAGTCCATCGACTGGGTGAGCCGTTGGCGGGCCCCACCCATCAGCCGGTCGAGCCAGGCCTGTTCGGCCTCGGCCGTGACCTCGACCTCCTCTGCGCCGATCTCCTCGGCGTGGGTGACGACGGCGGCGATGGTCGTGCCGGCCTCGCTCAGGTTGTGGGGGATGTTCGAGATGAGGTTGCCCGCCTGGGTGAACCCCACGACGAACGCATTGGGAAAGCCGTGGACGTGCATCCCGTGGAGGCTGCGCATGCCGTTGTCCCAGTACTCGGAGATCTTCCGGCCGTCGACACCCACCATGTCGTAGCCGGACCGGCGCGTGTAGTCGGTGCCCACCTCGAATCCCGAGGCGTAGATGAGGCAGTCGAGTTCGAAGTGGTCGTCGCCGACGAACACCCCGGTCTCGTCGATCTGGGTGACACCTCTTCCGTCGGTGTCGACGAGGTGGGCGGCGGGTTCGTTGTAGGCCTGCAGGTACTCGTCATGGAAGCAGGGACGCTTGCACAGTTGGCGGTACCACGGCTTCAGGGCGTCGGCGGTGGCGGGGTCGCTGACGATCTCGTCGACGCGGGCCCGGATCTCCTCCATCTTCTCGTCGTCGCTCTCGAAGTAGGCCCGCTCGAACCCTTCAGGGCTGAACTCGGGGTTCTCGCTCGCCATCAGCTTCTGGATGATGCGCTTGGTGATGTCGGTCCACCCGTCGTGGACGAGGTCCTCCTCCTGGAATCCGCCGGTCTGCAGGATGGAGAAGTTCATCAGCCACTTCTCCTGCCAGCCCGGCTCGAGATCGGAGAACCAGTCGGGGTCGATCGGGTGGTTGTTGCGGATGTCGATCGACGACGGCGTCCGCTGGAAGACGTAGAGCTCGCCGCACGCCCGGGCCAGGTGAGGGATGCACTGCACTGCCGTGGCGCCGGTGCCGATGATGCCGACGCGCTTGTCCGCCAGCTTGTCCATCGGCGCGCCGCTCGGGTCGCCACCCGTGTAGTCGTAGTCCCAGCGGCTGGTGTGGAAGCTGTGACCGGTGTAGCTCTCGATGCCGGGGATGCCGGGCAGCTTCGGCCGGTGGAGTGGGCCTGTGCCCATGGCCACGTACTTGGCGGTGAACTCGTCGCCCCGGTTCGTGCGGACGACCCACACGTGGTTGTCGGAGTCCCAGTCGAGGGCCGTCACCTCGGTGGAGAAGAGGGCGTTGTCGTAGAGCCCGAAGTGCTTCCCGATGCGCTGCGAGTGTTCGAGGATCTCCGGGGCGTGGGTGTACTTCTCGGTCGGCATGTGGCCGGTCTCTTCGAGAAGCGGGAGGTACACCATCGCCGCGGTGTCGCACTGCGCGCCGGGGTAGCGGTTCCAGTACCAGGTGCCACCGAAGTCGCCGCCCTTCTCGACGATGCGGACGTCGTCGATTCCGGCCTTCTTCAGCATCGCTCCCGTGAGCAGCCCGGAGAAGCCGCCCCCGATGAACGCGACGGTGACATGGTCGTGGAGCGGGTCGCGCTCCTCCAGCTCGACGTACGGGTCGTCGAGGTAGTGGGCGAACGTTCCCACCGGCTCGACGTACTGCTCGTTGCCGTCCGGCCGCAGACGCTTGTCGCGCTCGGCGCGGTACTTGGCGTGGATCTCGTCGGCGTCCAGCTCTGGGATGTCGGTCGTGCTCACGCGTGCGGCCCTCCTGCGACACCGGTCCTCGGCCTCGCCTCGCTTCCCCATCGAAGGTACCGGCCCCGTGCACGGCACCACGATTCGGCCAGCTCTCCTTCGGGGGCTCACAGATCTGCACCGAGTGTCGTCGGAAGGTGGGCCCGCTTGGTTGCCTGTTCACGCGGCCATCGCCGCAGTGTTGGCCTGCAGTCCGACGCGTGACCCGCCGCAGCGCAGCGTGGATCGCGGGGATCCTGATCTTCGTCGCCGGCACGATCCTCGCCGGGAGCGGGGAGTGGGCTGTTCGAGCCGGCCACGTCGCCGAACGCGACGGGTTGATCCTGATCTTCGCCATTGCCGAGCCCCTCGTGGAATCGCTCGAGGACGGCGTAGGCGTCCCGTCCCAGTCGATCCTCGCCCTCACCGCCTCGGGCGTCGTCGCCTCGGCGGCCGCGCTCGAGGAGATCATTTCACCCGAACGACCCCGTGCCGCTGGAGTTCAGGGTGATGATGTTCTCCGGGCTCGCCCTGTTCTTCCTCGGTGTGCTGATCGACGTGGACCGGGCCTACCGGGTGGGTGGCTCGTGAGCGGGTGATCGGCGGTGTGCTGACCGTCGCACTCCTCCTCGTCGGCGCCGCCCTCAGAGGTGTGGTCCTACTGCTCCTGCTCGACGTGCTGATCCTGATCTCCGAGCACCGACGCGTGGAAGGATCGCCAACGCCCCGGACCGCAGCTCACGCATGAGCCC
>CBFCWZ010000033.1:0-18099 GCA_965601935.1 uncultured Ilumatobacteraceae bacterium | reverse complement strand
CGTCGACGTGGTGGTGAACAGGGCCTCGCGGAAGGTCGCCCCCTCACCGCCGCTGGTGCCCGACATGTAGAACGACCAGAGCGTGACCCCGGCAACCACCACCATGTACACGCGGAACTCGGTCGACTTGAGCAGCGGCTTCGGGTCGAGCCGGATGGCCCGGTACCACAAGGTGAAGCTGCCGCCGGCGAGAAGCATCGCGATGATGCAGATCCATTCGATGGTGGCCGACTCGAAGTGACCGAGCGATGCCTGGTACGGCGAGAACCCACCGGTCGACACGGTCGTGAAGCTGTGGCTGACGGCGTCGTACGGGCTCATTCCGGCAACCAGATACGCGATCGCCAGAACGACGGTGAAGGCGACGTACACGCCCCAGAGTCGGCGCGCCGTCTCACGCACGCGTGGGGTGAGCCTCTCACCGGTGGGGCCCGGCGCCTCGGCCTGCATCAAGCTCATCCCGCCGGAGCCGACCGACGGGAGAACCGCGACGACGAGCACGATCACGCCCATCCCACCCATCCACTGCGTCATCGACCGCCAGAAGAGCAGACCCTGCGACGTGGCCTCGATGTCGGCGGTGACGGTGGCGCCCGTCGTGGTGAATCCCGAGATCGACTCGAACAGCGCGTTGTCGACCCGGTCGAAATGACCCGTCACCAGATACGGCACCGCCCCGACCAACGCCATCGTGACCCACGCCAACGTGACGGTGGTGAACACGTCGAGGATGCGGATCCGCTTCGGCGCGATGGTCGTCCGCCACAGGACCGACCCGATCAGCCACACGACGAACCCGGTCACGAGGAGTGCGAGCGTGTCGGGCCCGCCATCGATGACGTCGACCACGCCGGACACGAAGACACCTGCGCCGACGATCGCCATCGTCAAGCCGACGATGTTGCCGATCAGGCTCGGGCGCCGGTCCTGGCCGAGCAGCGCCTCACCCCGTGCGCCGAACACCCGGGCTCGCGAGCGCAGCAATGCCGTGGGGTCGGGCCGGCGAGCGCGGCCGCGACGACCACCCGACGAGGAACCGGTCGTCACGCGGCGAAGACCTTGCGCAGAGCTGGGATGGCGTCCGGGCGGGCGAACACCACGACGTTGTCGCCGGCGTGGAGAATGGTGTGGCCACGCACGATCTCGCCCTCTTGTCCGGGGCGGATGACGGCCCCGAGCACGATGGAGTGTGGGAGATGGAGGTCGAGCACGCGAGCACCCTCGGCTGCCGAGCCCGCTTCGATCTGGAACTCGTCGACCTCGACGTCGCTCTCGAGGAAGGTGGCGACCGATGCGGTTCCGCCCCTCACGTAGCGCAGGACCGCGTTCGCCGACGCCGTGCGCGGGCTGAGTGCCGCATCGATGCCGAACTGGCGCACGAGCGGCAACAGGGCGAGGCGGTGGAGTACGGCGACCGTGAACGGCTGGCGCTCGGTGGCGGCGAACGCACAGGCGAGAACGTTTGCTGCATCGTCACCGGTGGCCGCGATCACGAGGTCCTTCCGAGTGATCGACTCCTCGGTGAGGAGGTCGATGTCCTCGATGTCGCCCTGCACGATCGTGACGTACGGGAGCTTCTCGGACAGCACCTTGGCCCGGTCGGGGCTCTGCTCGATCAGGACCACCTCGGCGCCTTCGTCGGTGAGCCTCTCGGCCACCCGTGAGCCGACGGCGCCGCCACCCAGCACCATGACCCGCTTCGCCCGACGATGGGCCGCGCCCAGCAGCTCCAGGATCTCGCGCCGCGCCGACCGCGTCGCGAGAACCCGGACGTGGTCGCCGACCTCGATATTCTGCTCTCCGCGCGGGATCACCGTCTCACCGCGACGGGTGAGCGCGCCGAACAGGAATCTCCAGTTCGGCTCGAAGCTCTCGCCGATCTCCTTCAGGGTCTGGCCGGCGAGGAACGACTCCTCACCGATCACGGCACCGATCACGACGAGGTCGCCGCCCGACATCGGATACACCTCGTCGGCGCCCGACACCCGGGCCAGCTCCATGATCTCCTCGGCCGTGTCGTAGTCGGGGTCGATGATGAGGTCGGCCTGCATCGTCGAGATCAGGTTCTCGCCGGCCTGACCACGCAGTTCGTCGGTCTGGACGCGGACGACCGTTCGCGGGACGCCCATCTCCTTCGCCAACAGCGAGGCGACGAGATTGACCTCGTCGTTCTGGGTCACACCGGCCAGTAGATCGGCCCGCTCGATCCTGGCCGCACGCAGGGTCGAGGGCACCGTGGCGTTGCCCACGACGACCTGGACGTCGAGCGACTGCCCGATCGACGCGGCGATCTCTTCGTTCTGCTCGATGACCACGACGTCATTGCCCTCGCCGCCCAGCCGCTCTGCCAGGTACCAGCCCACTTCGCCGGCACCGACGATGATCACGTGCATCGCGTCAGCTTGCCCGATCCGTCGGGGCTGCCCGCGAACGCGCGGCCCTCGTCACCTCCTGCCACCTCCGTCACTCGGACGGCTCGGACCTGGTCGGGTCGTCGACCCTCGTATCGTCCGCAGCCTCGACGAGCGCGGCAAAGCCGTCGAGCTCGGCAGTTGTCGGGGAATGACTCCAGACATAGAACCCGTCGAGCAGGTCGGCGTAGGTCTCCTCCTGGCCCGCCTGAACGGACACGGCGAGAGGCATGTCGTCGGGGATCGTCGCCCGATAGGCGGCGAGGATCTCGCGGTGCAGTCCCCTCTCGAGGTCGAGTTTGAACACGATTCCGTGGGCTTTGGTGACGAGCTCACAGGATCCGTCCTCCAGCAGCGGGCAGTCGTGGTCCGACTCGGGGCCGTGGCACACCATCACCGGGTGCCCCATGCCCTCGAGCAGGTGGCGTTCGAACCGTTCGTGGTCTCCGGGAGTGACGTCGAGGATGCCCCCGAGTTGAGTCTCGTCCATGCTCGGATTCTCGGCCCGACGGGGCCGGCGAGCAAGGGGCCGAGGTCCCGTCAGGCGGTGACGGAGGCAGTGGCGAGCAGCGCGGCCGGTGCCTCACGAAGCGCAGCCACCGCCGGTGTGTCGGGAAGATCGGAGAGGGCGTCGGTCGCCCGCTGCACGTACTCGTGCGCGGTGTCGACTGCCGAGCCGACACCGTGGTTGGCCCGCACGATCGACAACGCCTGTTCCTTCTGCGCGTCGTCGAGGGGGGAGCCGAGCAACGCGAACAGCTCGTCGGCAGCGGGGTCACCGTTGGCCATCGTGCGGATCACGGGGAGGGTGTAGACACCCTCGACCATGTCGTGACCGGCGGGTTTGCCGAGCTGAGCGTCGGTGGCGGTGACGTCGAGGATGTCGTCGACGATCTGGAACACCATGCCGTATGCGTTCCCGTACTCGGTGAGGCGGTCGATGGTGTGGTGGTCGTGGCCTGCGACGATGCCGCCGATGCGGGCCGCGGTGCCGTAGAGCGAGGCGGTCTTGCCGTGGATCGAGGCGAGGTAGCTCGCCTCGTTGCGCGTGCGGTCGTAGGTGCGGCGCAGCTCCTCGAGCTGTCCCTCGCAGAGCCAGCCGATGGTGCGGGCCAGCAGCCCGGCCACCTCGGTGCCGAGCGATGCGGCGATCTCGGAGGCCCGCGACAGGAGGAAGTCGCCCGCCAGGATGGCCTGCAGATTGCCCCACTTGGCGTTGACGGTCTCGACGCCGCGGCGGGTGTCGGCCTCGTCCATCACGTCGTCGTGGTACAGCGAGCCCAGATGGACGAGCTCACAGGACACGCCGCCCCGCACCACGTCCTGGGAGGCCTCGTCACCGTGGATTCGGGCCGCGGCGACAGCGAGCACCGGGCGCAGGCGCTTACCGCCGGCAACGATCAGATGAGACGCGATCTCGGTCAGGTAGGCGTCCGGGGTCACCACGGCGTCGTGCATCGCCGCCTCGATGCGCTCGCGGTCGGCGTCCATCGACGGGATCTCCAGCAGCGGTGACGTCGTGTTCGGAGCCTCGGACACGCCGACAGGCTAGTGCCGTGTCGGCAAAGGATTGTTGTGCAGCGCACGCCGCCACCCAGCACCACGGTGATCGGCCGGCCAGCGAGACCGAGCGCACACGGATCCGATCCGTGTCGGGTCCGGACCCGGACGGCTCTGAGCCCGATCCTCCGTTGCCCCACGCCACCGGTAGGATCAGAGCATGTTCGAACAATTCACCGATCGAGCCCGCCGGGTCGTCGTGCTGGCCCAGGAGGAAGCCCGCCTCCTGAACCACAGCTACATCGGCACGGAGCACATCCTGCTGGGTTTGATCCACGAGGGCGAAGGGGTCGCCGCGAAGGCCCTCGAGAGCCTCGGCATCTCCCTCGAGGCCGTCCGCAGCCAGGTCGAAGAGATCATCGGCCAAGGCGGCTCGTCGCCCTCCGGTCACATCCCTTTCACGCCGCGGGCCAAGAAGGTCCTCGAGCTGTCACTGCGCGAGGCACTCCAGCTCGGCCACAACTACATCGGCACCGAGCACATCCTGCTCGGTCTCATCCGTGAGGGCGAGGGCGTCGCAGCCCAGGTGCTCGTGAAGCTGGGCGCCGACCTCTCCCGTGTCCGCCAGCAGGTCATCCAGCTGCTCTCCGGCTACCAGGGCCCGTCAGGGTCGAGCGGTGGCGGGGGGCGCAGCGAGCAGACCCCGGCCGGCGCAGGTGTCGGTCCGGGCAGCAAGGAGGGCGACGAGAAGGGCGGCAACAGCCAGATCCTCGATCAGTTCGGCCGCAACCTCAGCCAGGCCGCCCGCGAGGGTCAGCTCGACCCCGTCATCGGCCGCACCCGCGAGCTCGAGCGGGTCATGCAGATCCTCTCCCGCCGCACGAAGAACAACCCCGTTCTCATCGGTGAGCCAGGAGTCGGCAAGACGGCGATCGTCGAGGGACTGGCCCAGAAGATCGTCAACAACGACGTCCCCGACACGCTCGCCGACAAGCAGCTCTACACGCTCGACCTCGGGGCCCTGGTCGCCGGGTCGCGCTACCGCGGCGACTTCGAGGAGCGCCTGAAGAAGGTGCTCAAGGAGATCAAGACCCGCGGCGACATCCTGTTGTTCATCGACGAGATCCACACCCTCGTGGGCGCCGGTGCGGCCGAAGGCGCCATCGACGCTGCGTCGATCCTCAAGCCCATGCTCGCCCGGGGTGAACTGCAGACCGTCGGAGCCACCACGCTCGACGAGTACCGCAAGCACGTCGAGAAGGACGCCGCCCTCGAGCGGCGCTTCCAGCCGGTGAAGGTCGAAGAGCCCACCCTGGCCCACACCATCGAGATCCTGAAGGGCATCCGCGACCAGTACGAGAGCCATCACAGGGTCACCATCACCGACCAGGCCCTCGTCGCAGCGGCCAACCTGGCCGACCGCTACATCAGCGACCGCCATCTGCCCGACAAGGCGATCGACCTGATCGATGAGGCGGGATCCCGACTCCGCATCAAGCGAATGGCGACGCCGCCCGACCTGCGCGAGGTCGAGGCGAAGTTGCTCGAGGTCCAGGAGGCCAAGAAGACCGCCGTCGAAGAGCAGCAGTTCGAGGAGGCCGGCCAGCTACGCGACCAAGAGAAGGCTCTCCTCGAGGAGAAGGCGGCCAAGGAAGCCGAGGTCAAGTCCGAAGGCGTCGATCTCTTCGACGAGGTCGACGAGGAAGCCGTCGCCGAAGTGCTGTCCATCTGGACGGGTATTCCGGTGTACAAGCTGACCGAGGAGGAGACCGAGCGTCTCCTCAACATGGAAGCGAACCTCCACAAGCGGATCATCGGCCAGGACAACGCCATCGCCGCAGTGAGCCAGTCGATCCGCCGCACCCGTGCCGGCCTGAAGGACCCGAAGCGTCCCTCCGGTTCGTTCATCTTCCTCGGACCGACCGGCGTCGGCAAGACCGAGCTGGCCAAGACGCTCACCGAGTTCCTCTTCGGCGACGAATCGGCGCTCATCACACTCGACATGTCCGAGTACATGGAGAAGCACACGGTGAGCCGCCTCGTCGGTTCGCCCCCCGGCTACGTCGGCTACGAAGAGGGCGGCCAGCTCACCGAGGCCGTGCGCCGCAAGCCGTTCTCGGTGGTCCTGTTCGACGAGATCGAGAAGGCCCACCCCGACGTGTTCAACACGCTCCTCCAGATTTTGGAGGAGGGACGTCTCACCGACAGCCAGGGCCGCTCGGTCGACTTCCGCAACACGGTCCTCATCATGACGTCGAACCTCGGCACGCAAGACCTGCGCAAGGCCAACGTCGGATTCACCAGTGACGACTCCGCCATGAGCTACGAGCGCATGAAGGAGAAGGTCAACGAGTCGTTGAAGGATCACTTCCGGCCCGAGTTCCTGAACCGCATCGACGAGACGATCGTGTTCCACGAGCTGTCTCGTGACGAGGTCTTGCAGACCGTCGACCTGATGACCCAACGGCTGATCACCCAGCTCGAGGGCCAGGGTCTCGGCATCGAGATCAAGCAGGCGGCGAAGGAGAAGCTGGCCACGCTCGGGTACGACCCTCAGCTCGGTGCTCGCCCGATGCGGCGGGCGATCCAGCGCCACATCGAGGACACCCTTTCCGAGAAGATCCTCTACAAGGAGTTCTCGGCCGGCGAGATCATCGTTGTCGACGTCGAGCCCGACCCCGACAACGAGGGTGCCGAGCGCTTCACGTTCACTGCTGTCGAGGGCTTCGTGCCTCCCGCGTCGGTCGAGCTGGCCACGACCGCCACCGAGAACCCTCTGCCGTCCGGCGACGAACTGCCTCCGCCGGACGCGGAGTGACCCCGGGCTCTCCCACTGCCGCCACGGCCGACTTCGGCCCGGTCATACTTGAACGGTGACCAGCTCGACGGGCACGCGCCTGCGCTCCTTCCTGCTGCTCGTGGTGGGCATCGTCACGCTGTCGGCCTGCCAGCTCGAAATGGCTGTCGACGTGGTCGTCAACCCAGACGGCACGGGAACGATCTCGGTGGTCACCACCGCCGATCCCGAGATCGTCGCTGCGGTGCCCACCCTCGCCGACGAACTCGCGTTTGACGACATCGTCGCAGCCGGGTGGGCGGTCGAGGGGCCGATCCCGACGCCAGGTGGCGGACTGATCATCACGCTCACGCACGACTTCACGTCGGCTGCCGAGGCCACCAACCTGCTACGGAGCCTCGGCCCACCGTTCAACGAGGTCGAGCTGGGACGCGGCACGAACGGGGACGTCACCACGAACCAGCTCGGCGGGCGCATGGGCCTGCCCGACGGGTTCGAGTCGTTTGCCGACGACGAGCTCGTGACGGCCATCGGCTCGATGCCGTTCGAGGAGCAGATCGCAGCCAGTGGCGCCAGCCCGGAGTCGTCGATCTCAGCCACCCTGCGGGCTCAGCTCCCCGGTGAGCTGGTCGAGGCGGAGACCAACGCCGTCGTGCTCGACGACGGCACCCTGAAGTGGACGGCACCCACCGACGGGTCCGTCCTCGAGTGGTCGGCTCGCTCCGAGCAGACCCCGTCGGAGGGCAGTGTCTGGGCCAGGCCCGTCTCGATCGCCGCGCTGGTGGCCTTCTTCGCATGGGTCGGTTTCATGGGGATCTTCATCCTCTATGTCGCGTTCGCCCGGCTGAAGCGGGCCCGCGAGCACAAGTACCGGCCGCGACCGAAGCAAGCACAGAGGCCCCCGGTCGACGTCGGGTAGGCCAGTCGCCCGACCCGTGGCATAGCGTTGCGCGATGGCCGACTTCCCCACCCAACCGACGGTGGTCGAATACCACTTCGACGTGATGTGTCCGTTCGCCTACCAGACCTCGAAATGGATCCGCGATGTACGCGACCAGATCGGGATCCGGATCGACTGGAAGTTCTTCAGCCTCGAGGAGATCAACCGTCGCGAGGGCAAGAAGCACCCGTGGGAACGTGAGTGGTCGTACGGCTGGTCGATGATGCGCATCGGAGCGCTGCTCCGCCGGTCCAGCATGGACGACCTCGACCGCTGGTACCGGGCGGCCGGGTGTGCGCTGCACGAGAAGGGCCTCAAGCCACACGAGCCCGACGTGGCCCGGCACCTGCTCGGCGAACTCGGTCTCGATCCGGGCCTCGTCGACGAGGCGATCGCCGACCAGTCGACCCACGACGAGGTCAAGGCCGAACACGACCGGGTCGTCGAGACCGGAGGCTACGGCGTGCCCACCCTCTACTTCCCCGAGTTCCTCAACGACGAGGGTGACCCCGAGTGCTTCTTCGGGCCCGTGGTGATCGACCCACCGACGGGCGACGCAGCGATTCGCTTGTGGAACCACACGGTGGGCTGGCTCGAGTTCCCCTACCTGTTCGAGTTGCAGAGGCCGAAGAACGCGGCCCATGCCGATGTGATCGCCGATCACTTCCGGCCGTACCTGGAAGCCAGGGACTGGATCTCGATCAACCGCGGCAAGGTCGTGTCGTTCTCCGAATCATGACCGAACTACCCGCCGCACTCGCCTCGATGTACGCCGCCGACCGGGTGGCCCACGACTGGGGGATCACGGTCGGCGACGTCGGTCCCGGGACGGCCACCGTCCACATGACCGTCGCCAAGTCGATGACGAACGGTCTCGGCGTCTGCCACGGCGGCATTCTGTTCGCCTTCGCCGACACCGCCATGGCCTACGGGTCCAACGAGGGCGGTGATGCCACCTTCTCGACGAACGCCACGATCGAGTGGGTCGCGCCGGCGCGTGAGGGAACCCGCCTCTCCGCGACGAGCACGAGGGTGGCGACGCGGGGCAAGAGCACCGTCCACGACATCGTCGTCACCGACGACGCGGGGGAGACGATCGCCCTGGTCCGCGGCCAGACGCTGTCGACGGGCCGCAGCGTGGTCGACATCTCCGACGCCCACGCCGACTGACACACCCCCCGTTCATCATCGGGGGTCATGACGGCAACCATCTCCCGGTCGAGGCACCGCACCACCCACGTCTGCAGCGAGTGCGGCAGCCGCCACGCCAAGTGGGCGGGGCGATGCTCTGGCTGCGGCGACTGGAACACGCTCGAAGAGGAGATCGACCCGGCGGGGGCAGCCACCTCGCCCCCGTCGTCACGCCCGGGGCCCACCACGCTGGCCGACGTCGACCTCACGGCGGGGCGGCCCGAGCCCACATCGGTCGGCGAACTCGACCGTGTGCTGGGGGGTGGCCTGGTGGCCGGTTCGGTCACCCTGCTCGGCGGCGAGCCGGGAATCGGGAAGAGCACGCTGCTCCTCCAACTGGTGGCCCAGTGGCCCACCCGCTCGCTCTACGTCACGGCCGAGGAGAGTGCCCAACAGGTCCGGCTCCGGGCGGAACGCCTCGAAGCGGCACGGCCCGACGTGTGGATCCATGCGGAGACGTCGCTCCCTCACATCCTCGGCGCGATCGACGACGTCGCCCCACAGCTGGTCATCATCGACTCGATCCAGACCGTCGCCGATCCCGAACTCGGGGGTACACCGGGCGGTGTCACACAAGTGCGGGGTTGCGCCACGCAGCTCATCGACGTGGCCAAGGAGCGTGGCATCGCGCTGCTGCTGGTCGGTCACGTCACCAAGGAGGGCAACCTCGCCGGACCGCGCGTCCTCGAGCACGCCGTCGACACCGTGCTCCACTTCGAGGGTGAGCGCCACCACTCGCTACGGCTCCTGAGGGCAGCGAAACACCGGTTCGGGCCCACCACCGAACTGGGCCTCTTCGACATGGCAGAGGGCGGCCTCCAAGGGGTACCCGACCCCTCGCGGCTCTTCCTGTCCGATCGCCGCCCGGGCATCCCGGGGTCGATTCCGGTGCCGACCGTCGATGGTCGCCGGCCCCTCGTCGTAGAAGTCCAAGCGCTCACCTCCCCGACCGTCGAGGGGGTCCCACCGCGGCGCACAGGTCAGGGGCTCGATGCAGGCCGCCTGTCGATGCTCATGGCAGTGCTCGACCGGCGGGCGCGCATCCGAGCCGGCAGCCACGATGTCTACGCCAGCACCGCCGGCGGGATGAAGATCGTCGAACCCGGGCTCGACTTGGGGGTCTGTCTCGCCGTGGCGAGCGCCGTCACGGACTCACCCGTTCCCCCCGACCTGGCTTCTTTCGGTGAGGTCGGACTGGGCGGTGAGATCCGTCAGGTCGGCCACTCCACCCAACGGCTGCACGAGCTCGCCCGCCTCGGAACGTCCCGGGTGATCGTGCCGGCCAGCTCACCCGACGACGTCGAGGGCCTCCGACTCATCAGAGTCGCCACGCTTGCCGAGGCCATCGCCCGGGCAGGACTCGTCACCTCGTGAACTCGCACCTCGCAGCCTGCGCAACCTCCCGGGGCCATGTGGGAGCCGGTCCTCTATCATGCGGCCAAGCCCGCCCCCTTCCGAGCCACGACAGCACACTTGTGACCAGCCGCATCCCGACCAATCCGACCCGCCACAGCGGCGCCAACGACCAGATGCGGGACGCGCTGGCCCGCGTGGCACCGGGCACGCCATTGCGTGACGGGATCGACCGCGTCGTCAACGCCAAGGCCGGCGCGCTGCTCGTGCTCAGCGACGATGCCGACGTACTGGCCATCTGCTCAGGTGGCTTCCTGGTCGACGCTCCCTACAGCCCACAGCGGCTCTCCGAGCTGGCGAAGATGGACGGTGCCATCATCCTGTCGAGCGACGGTCACCGCATCGCTCGGGCAAATGTGCATCTCGTTCCCGACCCCACGGTGCCGACCTCCGAGACCGGCACACGTCACCGCACCGCCGAACGTGTCGCCCGTTCGCTCGACGTTCCCGTCGTCACGGCGAGCGAGGAGATGGGCGTGATCAACGCGTATGCCGGCGGGAGCAAACACCAACTCCAAGAGGTCGGGCAACTGCTCGAACGAGCGAACCAGGCCCTCCAGACCCTCGAGCGCTACAAGTCCCGCCTCGACGACGCAGTCACGAACCTCACCGCCGTCGAGATCGAGGACGTGGCCACCCTGCGCGACGTCGCCTCGGTCGTACAGCGTGGCGAGATGCTCCACCGCATCGCCGACGAGATCGAGACGATGATCATCGAGCTCGGTGTCGACGCCCGGCTTCTCCGCCTGCAGCTCGACGAGCTCTACGGCGAGACCGACGACGAACTCGACCTGGTCGTCGCCGACTACCTCCCGGCAGGTCGCACCGCCGACGAGACGATGGAGGAGATGTCCCGGTTGTCCGACGAGGACGTCCACGATCTGCGCGCAGCAGCTCGGTCGCTGCACCGCGACGTCCCGGTCGACGATCTCAGCGAGGAGGTCGCCCCGAAAGGCCTCCGGCTCCTCCATCGGGTACATCGCCTCCCCGCTCGCAAGGCCGCAGCGGTGGCCGACCATTTCGGGGCATTGGCAAAGCTGCAACGGGCCACCCTCGACGACCTCCTCGCCGTCGACGAGATCGACGAGCCCATGGCCCGCTCGATCCGCGAGACGCTCATCCGCGTCACCGAGTCGACCATCTTCGACCAGTACAACTGATGGCGCGGGGCTCTGCGCCCGGCCGGCCTACTCCTCGGACGCTTCCTCGCTCGTGGTGGACACCGGGACGTCCTCGCGTCCGTCGTCGACGGTGGGGAGGATCTCCTCCCAGACGCCGGCGTCCTCGAACCCGAATGCCCACAGCGACACGCCCGACAGTTGATACCCGCGAGCGACGTCCATCCGTGCCTTCACGCCGTCGGCGTCGACGTAGTGGACCACACGGGTCTGCACGCAGTCCGACTGGTCACCGCCGATCGCCAGCAGGTACTCGAAGGTCCACTCCGCGGTCTCCGCGACGTACTCCGGCGTCGCGTCACGCCGTGTGACCAGACCGTCGACGGTACGGTTCGTGACCGTCGTGACCCCCGGCAGCTCGAGCCCCTCGCAGTCGCCCGTGGTGGCCACCGGCCAGTTGCGACCGTAGGCGGGCACCCCGAGGACGATCTTGCCGGGTTCGCCGGTCACCTCGACCACGGCGGCGATCGATGACTCGACCCAGTCGATCGGCGAGATCGGCCCTGGCTCGTTGACGGAGAAGTCGTAGGCCATGATCCGTATCTGGTCGACGTGATCGATGATCTCCCCGTGGTCGTACACCCAGAATCCACTGGTGGCGGTCTGCTCGCCGTCGTAGATCGGGGGAATGCTCACGGTGAGGGTGCGGCCGTCGTCGTGCAGCCGATCGGCCAACTCCTCCACGAAGGCCACCCAGTTGGGACGGGTCGCCTCCCAGGTGTCGCGCCCGTCGGCGAACGCGAACTGCTCATAGTCGAGGTCGAGTCCGGCGTACCCCCCGTTCTCCGCGAACGCGACGAGGGCGTCGATGTGTCGCGTTCGGCGGTCTTCCGATGCGAGGATCGATGCCATCCCCCCTGGGGGCAACGCATCGACGACCGATGGGACCAGATTCGCCCCCGCGGCGCGGGCAGTCTCCAGGAAGTCCCGCGTGAGTTCGGTGGAGGCGTTGGGGTCGGCCTCGATGCTGCCGACCCCGGTGACGTTGAACCAGAACGGCGACACCTCGCGCATCGAGCCGACCCTTTCGGGCAGTTCCGCCACGGATTCCTCGAGTACCCAGTACGGCGCCCACACGTCGAGGGGGATGCTCGGTTTCGGCGCGGCCGGCGTGTCGTCGGACGACAGGTCGATCACGGAGAGCGCGATGATTCCGGCCACCGCGACCAGCACCGCGATCGCGATCGCTCCCCAGCGGATCTCAATCTTGGACGAGCCGGGCGAGGTCGGTGACGTCAAGTCCGGCGAGGGTGGCGGCGAGGGTGAGCCGGGGGGCTGGTTCGAGGTCGACGACATGCGGAACTCCAAGCGTCGCACACCCGGAGGCCAGAGCGGCGGCAACCCCGGTCGGAGAGTCCTCGATCGCCACGCAGTGCGCAGGATCAGCACCCAACAGTGAGGCCGCGGTCAGGTAGGGCTCCGGGTGGGGCTTCCCGTTCTCGACCATGTCGCCACTCACCAGCACCTCGAAGGAGCCGACCGGCGCCGCCGCCACGACCGCTTTGGCCAGACGTTCCCACGACATCGTGACGAGACCGCACGGCACGGCTGCCTCCGCACACGCGGCGAGCAGTTCGGGGGCACCCGGACGCCACGGGAGATGTTCCTCCACGCGGGCGATCACACCATCGAGAAGGTGCTCGACGATCTCAGGCGGTTCCAGCGGGACGCCACCGCGATGACGCAGCTCGGTGGCCGCGTCGAGGAGGTCGAATCCGACGACCGAGTGGGCGTCGGCGTCTGTCCACGTGCCGCCGAACCCGTCGACGAGCGCGTGCTCGCAGGCGATCCAGTAGGGCTCCGTGTCGACGAGGGTGCCGTCCATGTCCCACAGGACAGCGGCGGGCGCAGGCATCTGCACAGTGTGCCGGATGCGAGACCACCCCGCAGTGTGTCGTGCGTCGCCGGGTCAGCGGTTGCGGAAGACGGTGATCTTGTCCTCGCCGATCTTCTCGCGCTTCTCGGGGTCGTCGATGCCGAGTCCCTCCCCCGGTGCCAGGCACAGCACGCCCAGCTTGCCCTCGGCCTCGTTGCGGTGCATCGCGAGAGTCGCGTCGCCGACGTGGGCCAGGTCGAACACGTCACTCATGATCGGATGAATCATGCCCTTGTCGAGCAACCGGTTCGCCTCGTAGGCCTCGTGGTAGTTGGCGAAGTGCGACCCGATCAGCCGCTTCAGCTTCATCCAGAAGTGCCGGTTGTCGAATTCGACCATGTATCCCGAAGTGGCTGCACAGCTCACCACCGTGCCGGCACGCTTCACGGCGAAGATCGAGGCGCCCATCGTGGACCGACCCGGGTGCTCGAAGACGATGTCGACGTCGTCACCGTTGTTGAGCTCGCGCACCTTCTTGCCGAAACGACGCCACTCGGACTCGTCCTGGGTGTGCTCGTCGGACCAGAATTGGTAGCCCTCGGCGCGGCGATCGATGACGGCCTCGCAACCCATCTTGTTCAGGAGTTGGGCCCTCTCGGGCGACGACACGACGCCGATCGGGGTGCCGCCGCCGTTCAGCACGTACTGCACCGCGTAGCCGCCGATGCCGCCAGTGGCCCCCCAGATGAGGACGCTGTCGCCCTGCTTCATCCGCGCCCCGTTGTCGGAGACGAGCATGCGGTACGAGGTCGAACTGCACAGCGCGTTGACAGCTGCTTCCTCCCAAGAGAGGTGGGTGGGCTTCGGCATCAGCTGATTGGCCTTCACGATCGACAGGTCGGCGAGACCACCGAAGTTCGACTCGAACCCCCAGATGCGCTGGTTTGCCGCCAACATGGAGTCGTCGTGGGCGGTCGGATCCTGATCGTCGACGAAGTTGCAGTGCACCGTCACCCGGTCACCGGGCTTCCAGTTGCGGACGGCGGAGCCGACCTTCAACACGACGCCGGAGGCGTCCGAACCGATGACGTGGTAGTCCAGCGCGTGCCTCTTGGCCCACTCGCTCTCACGGGCCAGCCGATCGAGGAAGCCGAAGGTGGGCAGGGGCTCGAAGATCGAGGTCCACACCGAATTGAAGTTGATGCTCGACGCCATCACGGCGAGGTACACCTCGTCGGGCGCCAGTTCAGGTGTGGCCACGTCGTCGACATGGATCGACGTGCGCGGGTCTTTGTCCGCGGACTCGAGTCCTTCGAACATGCCCGCGTCCTCACGGCGCACGAATGCCGCTCGGTACGACTCGGGGATCGGAAGGTTGCCGATCTCTTCGCCGCTCGCCCCTGACTGAATGGCTTCCAGGATCTGCTCCATCCGCGCGACGTTACTGACCGGTAACCACGAGCCGCAAAGCGGTCGATCGCGCCGGCCCCGACCGCCCTGCCGCCTTGCTCGCGCGCCCATCGGGAGGGCTACGGTGAGTTCATGACTTCCTCCGGTTCGTACATCGTTGCGGGGGCCCGCACCCCCATCGGCAAGATGAGTGGTGGCCTCGCCTCCTTCTCCGCAGCCGACCTCGGTGGGTTCGCGATCTCGGCTGCTCTCGAGCGAGCCGGCGTCGCCCCCGACGAGGTCCAGCACGTCATCATGGGCCAGGTCCTCATGGCCGGGCAGGGCCAGGTGCCCAGCCGCCAGGCAGCCGTGAAGGCGGGCATCCCCATGAACGTTCCATCGGTCAACGTCAACAAGGTGTGCCTCTCGGGGCTCAACACCATCTACCTCGCCAACCAGATGATCGCCGCCGGTGAGGCCGACATCGTGGTGGCCGGCGGCATGGAGTCGATGACCAACGCGCCGTACATCGCAGAAGGAGCCCGTGGTGGGTTCCGGTACGGCAACACCGAACTCGCCGACGCCATCATCAAGGACGGCCTGTGGTGTGCCTTCGACGTGTGCCTCATGGGCGCCGGCACCGAGAACTACGCCACCGGCAAGGTCACCCGCGAACAGCAGGACGACCTGGCGATGAAGTCCAACGAGCGCGCCGCCAACGCGATGAAGGAAGGTCGCCTCGCCGACGAGATCGTTCCCGTCGAGGTTCCCCAGCGCCGCGGTGAGCCGATCCTCGTCGAGCACGACGAAGGCGTCCGCCCCGGCACCACCATGGAGAGCCTGGGCAAGCTGCGCCCCGCATTCGACAAGGAGGGCACCATCACCGCCGGCAACGCCTCCCAACTCTCCGACGGCGGCAGCGCCGTCGTGATGATGTCCGAGGCCGAGGCCGAGCGCCGCGGCGTCGACCCACTCGGGGAGTTCGTGTCGTTCGGCATGGTGGCCGGGCCCGACAGCGCGTCGCTCCTGCACCAGCCGAGCCGGGCGATCATGCTGGCGGCGGAGAGGGCCGGCGTCGCCGTGGCCGACCTCGACCTGTTCGAGATCAACGAGGCGTTCGCCGCCGTCGGGATCGCCTCGATGGAAGAACTCGGCATCAGCGACGAGATCGTCAATGTCAACGGTGGTGCGATCGCCCTTGGCCACCCGATCGGCATGAGCGGCAACCGACTGGTGCTCACCTTGCTCAACGAGTTGAGGCGGCGGGGCGGCGGCATCGGCGCCGCCGGGCTCTGCGGAGGCGGCGGCCAGGGCGACGCCGCCATCGTCCGCACCGTCTGAGGAGCAGACCGAACGGCGCAGCGGATTTCACGGAAATCTCTCGTCTGCCCTTTGCACGGCGCATCGGCAGTTGTATAATGTTTCAACAAGGAGCGGATGGTGACAGCACTCTCCGCCAAGAGTTGACAGAAACGAAGCATTGTCGTAACCTGACCGCAACATAGATCGCGTGACCGTGACAGCTTCTGGACTCGGTCACCAGCCTCTGAGGCGCCATCGAGATGAACCGGCCCGTCCGCCCGCTACCGGTTCGCGGTGATGGCGCCTCAGTTATTTTTCGGCCCGTCAGTCGACGGCGCGGCGGCCCTCGAGGGCCCGGCCGAGAGTGAGTTCGTCGGCATACTCGAGATCCCCACCGACGGGCAGCCCGCTGGCGATGCGGGTCACCGTCAGACCGAGTGGGCTCAACTGCCGGGCCAGGTACATCGCGGTCACCTCGCCCTCGGTGTTCGGGTTCGTGCACAGGATCACCTCGGTGATCCCTTCCGGATCGATCCGCGCCAACAACTCCTTGATCTTCAGGTCCTCGGGACCGACGCCCTCGAGTGGGTTCATCGCCCCGAGCAGCACGTGGTAGCGGCCGCGGAACTCACCGGTCTTCTCGAGCGCAACGATGTCGCGGGATTCCTCCACGACGCAGACAACACGTGGATCGCGGGATTCGTCGGCGCAGATGGGGCAGAGGAGGTCCTCGGCCACGTTGAAGCAGCGCTCACAGAATCGGACCCTGGCCTTGGCCTCGCTGATGGCGTGGGCGAGGCGGGCAGCGTCGTCGTCGGACACCTTCAAGATGTGGAAGGCGATGCGTTGCGCCGACTTCGGGCCGATACCGGGGAGGCGTCCGAGTTCGTCGATGAGCGTCTGAACCGGGGGCGTGTACGTCGCCGCCATCAGGGCGACTCTTCGACCAGTTCGGAACCCGGAAAGGCCTCGGCCAGCCGGTCGATGCCGCTCTTGTGCGCCTCGGGCGGGGCATCGACCAGGTCGTCGAGGTCGATCTCGTCCTCTTCGAGGGGCGCCGGCACCGCCGGTGCCGGTGCAGGATCCTCACCACGGGCAGGCGCAGCGGACCCCCCGTGGGTGAGCTCGACGGTGACCGAGCGTCCGAGCGCGTCGGACAGGGCGGCCTCGACGGAGGGGCGGTGCTGTTCGCACTTGGCAAGGGGGACACCTCCCTGAAACGACAGCGTGAGTGAGGAGGCCCCTCCGCTCACGAACTCGGCTCCCGCGTACAGGGCGCGGGCCATGCCCTTGAGCGTGTGCTTCACCGTCTGCCAGTCCGAATCGGTGACCTCGGCAGACGAAGCCTGGGCCGCAGGGGCCGGCGGAGCGTCGGCAACCGGTGCAGCATCGGGGGGCGGTGGAGGCGGTGGCGTCGCCTGCACCTCAGACGGCACAGCCGGCTCGGGCGCCGGTGTCGGCGGCTCGGTCCGGCGGGCGCGACCTCCCAGCTTGGCCCTTCCCGTTCCCGGGTCGCGTGGCGCCGGCGGCGTCGGCGCGGTCGCCGCCGATGACGGCGCCCCCGCTTCGAGTTCGGCGAGGCGCGACTCCAACTTCTGGACCCGCGCTGCGAGCGCTCCGCCCTCGCTCCCCGCCTCCTCGGCGGCCAGTTGGACCACAGCCACATCGAGGAGGACACGGGCGTCGGGAGCGTTGCGCATCTCGACGAGGATCTTGCCGAGGTGCTCGAGGCCACGAACGATACGCGGCGCACCCAGCCGGCGCGCCTGGTCGGCCACGAGGTCGATCTGCTCAGCGGGCAACATCACTTGCTCCGGCGCCATCAGCGCGAGAAATCGATTGCGGAGCTGGGAGACCAGCTCGTCGGTGATCATCCGCGGGTCGCGACCCTGGTTGACCGCCCCTGCGACCACGGCGAGCGCGCGGCCGGCGTCGTTGTCGAGCATTGCCTCGACCACCTCGTCGAGCACCACCTGCGTCGTGGCCTCTCCGCCTGCGGCCACGACGACCTCGAGTGCCGACAGCGTGTCGCGGGCCGAACCGCCGCCCTGCGCGAGAACCTGGGTGACGGCGTCGTCGCTCACCTCGAAGCCGGCGTCGGCGGCCACCCAGCGCACGTGCTCGCGCATGGTGTCGGTCGGCAGGAGGTGGAACTGGAGATG